>CAIWNO010000313.1 GCA_903914045.1 uncultured bacterium
ATGGGCGCGGTGAAATCAAATTGAATGCCGGCGGTTTGGAATAATTGTGGAAGTGGCTTGCTGCCGCCAAGCGCAAGGCCGGCTTTGTAATTGGCAATGGCCTGCTTTTCATTGGTCAAACTGGCCAGCCACACTTGCAGCGCGCCAAGTTGCGCAATACCGTACTCGATGTAATAGAAGGGCATGCCGAACAAATGCAATTGACGTTGCCACAGCGACGCGCGGAATTGTTCAAGACCAGTCCAATCCACTAGGCCACCAAAGCGGGCGTCAAGTTCTAGCCACTTGGTCTCGCGCTCTTTCACGGTGTGCGTTGGATTGAGATACACCCAATGTTGAAACGCGTCGATGTGCGCCACCCACGGAAGCACCGCGATGGCGCCCTCAAGCAACTCACGCTTGGCGCGCGCGGCGTCGGCTTCGTTGAAAAATTCCGAGAGTTATGGAAGCGTGAGAAGTTCTTGGCTCATGCTTGCCACTTCTGCGAACTCAGTTGGACTTCCTCTATACAACAAAATCGGATCGTCCTTGGAAAGCAAACTGTGAAACGCATGGCCGGCCTCATGCACCATGGTGATGAGATCGCGGTGCAAGCCAACGGCGTTCATAAATATAAATGGCTTGCGCGAAGCTTGGCGTTGATATTGATAACCACCCGGCGCCTTGCCCTTGCGGCTGTCAAGATCAAGACATCCGCCACCCAACATGGTGTCAAACATTTGCGAAAGACCCGCGTCCATGTTGCGATAGGTGCGCGAAGTTTTTGCGGTTAAGTCCTCGCCGTTTGTGAATGGTCGAAGCGGCGCGCGGCCCTTCACATCCACTTTTAAATCCCACGGACGCAGCGTTTGCAAACCTAGAGTTGCGGCGCGTTGCTTCTGCATTTCACGCACAAGCGGCACGCAGTGTTTCTCAATCGCCTCGTGAAAATGCCCGCAATCGGCGGGTGTGTAATCAAATCGATGCATGCGCTGATGTTGAAAGTCGCGGAAATTATCGAAGCCGGCGTTGCGGCCCATGTGGTCGCGCAGCGTGATGAGCTTGCTGTAAATGTCATGCACCTTTGTGCAATCTTGTTGACGGCGCTCCGCCACCGCGCGCCAACTTGCTTCGCGCTTGGCGCGGTCGGAATCTTCCAGATAGCGCGCCATTTGCGGCAAAGTTTTTTCTTCGCCATCAAAGTTCACCACCATGGCGCCGGAGATTTCGCTGTAGGACTGATCCAGTTTGGTGGCTTGCGTTTGCAGCGCCACATTTTCCGCGCGGAACAATTTCACTTCTTGACCAACGGCGCGAAGCAACACCCCGTAACGATTGGCGTCCAGCTTTGGCACGTGCGGGCTGTTGGCAATTTTCTGGTCCAGTTCAAAACCAACGCGCTTCAGTTGCGGCTCCACGTGCTCAACAAAATCTAGAAAACCTTTTTTTGCCACCGCATCATCGGTGTGACACGTCATGGCGATATACAAATTCGCTTGGGCTTCTTCCGCGGCGGCGTCCAAATCGCTGCGATCCAAGATTAGTTTTTCTAGGCAGCGCTGACATTTCAGTTCACGCGTGATCAGCGATTGATATAAAGGCTGAAGCTGCGACCAATCTGCGGCGTTGGTGTTTGCGGGTACGAACGTTTTAGGCGCGGTTGGCGCGGCAGCGATGGCGGGTTGGGACATGGGTGACTCCTTAAGGTGCAATAGCGCGGGCGTTTGAAAAAATTCAACTACGTTCAATACGGGGTTTCTCAGGATAGCCGAAGTGATCAAATCTCCGCTACTTTCATGGCATGAACCAGCGCCGCACCATTTGCGCATTGGCCCCCGCCAAATTGAATTTGGCGTTGTCTGTTGGCGCGCCCAACGCGCAGCGAATGCATCCAATTGCAAGTTGGATGGTGACCGTGTCGCTGCACGATGAACTTTTTCTTGAGGAGTTGCAGGCGGACTCCCTTTCGCTGTACGCAATTATTTGGCACAAGGACGCGCGTCGAAAATCTGA
>CAIWNO010000314.1 GCA_903914045.1 uncultured bacterium
TATCCGGTTTTGGTGCGCCCAAGTTATGTGCTTGGCGGTCGCGGCATGGAAACGTGCTTTGATGAAACAAGTTTGCGCCGCTACATGATCAAGGCCGTCGAAGTAAGCGACCTTGCCGAAACACCAATCCTGGTGGACCGCTTTCTAGCCGACGCAATTGAAGTTGATGTTGATGTGATCGCGGATTTCTCGCCAGACGAAAGTTCTCAAACAAAACTTGTTCCACAAACAAGCCCCAACCCGCGCGCTGTTGTGTGCGGCGTCATGGAGCACATTGAAGAAGCTGGCATTCATTCGGGCGACAGCACCTGCACCGTGCCGCCGTACTCGCTTTCACCAGTGATCGTGCGCCGCATTCGCGAGCAGTCAATGGCGCTGGCCAAAAAACTTCGCGTGCGCGGACTTATGAATGTGCAAATGGCCGTTAAGGATGATGTGATTTATGTGCTTGAAGTGAATCCGCGCGCCAGCCGCACCACTCCGTTTATTAGCAAGGCCAAGGGCGTTGCGTATGCGCGCCTTGCCGCGCGCGTGATGATGGGCGCCTCGCTTGATGAACTGAACGTGCATGAAACCGCCGACACGGGTTTCTTTGCCGTGAAAGAAAGCGTTTTTCCATTCGCCAAATTTCCGGGCGTGGATGTGATTCTGGGTCCAGAGATGCGCTCCACCGGCGAAGTCATGGGCGCCGACCGCAGTCTGCCCGTTGCGTTTGCCAAGGCGCAAATTGCGGCGGGCGTAATGTTGCCTGTTCAAGGAAATGTTTTTGTATCCGTGCGCGACAGCGACAAGAAGCATGTGTGTGAACTGGGTCGCTCGCTCACGCGCATGGGATTTAAATTGTTCGCCTCACGCGGAACGCACGCGGAACTATCAAAGCAAAATATTTCCGCCACGGTGCTGCGCAAAATTTCCGAAGGCGCTCGCCCCAACGTGCTTGACCTTATTCGTAGCGGCGAAATACATTTAATTCTAAACACCGCCACGCGCAAAGGCGGCGAAACCGATGAAGGAAAAATCCGCGCGCAGGCCGTGCGCAGCGGCGTGCCAATTGTCACCACTATTTCTGGCGCCCGCGCCGCGGTGCAAGCCATTGCCGGCATGCAAGCCGAGCCATGGAACGTGTTCGCCATTCAAGATTATTTTCCGCACCTGGCGCGCCCGGCTTTCAAACCCGCGGCAGAGGCGCCCGCGCCCGAACACAACCGCGCAAATGACAACGCAAATAATAAAGACACTCACCCATCACCCGTTCACAATTAATGTGCGCCGCGTGCCCCCACGGTGCTCGCGCGCAATTTCATACAGCCGCCCACTCAACACCCGTTCGCAACAAGCACGCTTCACTTACCCAACCATTCCCGCGCTCAATCAAATACCCCACAATGACCGACCCATTCGCTTTCAAACCAGCGAAACACAACCAACACGCCGCCACACCCGCCGCCCGCAACCCCCACTTGCATTTTTTAGCATCTGCCTAGAATGCCAACCCACATGTCGCTCAACCTGAATCAATATCTGCCCTCGTGGCTTCCCGCGCTTCCGCAAACCATGCAAATCATTGTTGGCCTCATCGTCATCGTGA
>CAIWNO010000315.1 GCA_903914045.1 uncultured bacterium
CCGACGACCTTCTGGTCCCAAACCAGACGCTCTACCAAGCTGAGCTATGCCCCGCCAACAAATCAGTGAGGGAACAAGTCTAGCAATTAAAGCGGTGTGCGGAAACCCATGGCGCGCATGGCGCACCAGCCAAGAATGCCTTCCATAATTGCGAACCAACCGCCGGCGACACAGCCAATCGCGGGCCAAATCAGCCACGCGGGTCCGCCCATGAACCACCATATGCCCGCGGCAATTCCTAGCGACTCAATGGAAGCGCCCATGATGATGCGCGCGGTGCGACCTTGTTGATTGATGTTGCATTGCATGTTTGAAGCCTTTCTGGAAAATTGAAGTGTTGAAAAATAACTGTAGGCGTGAGAAACAAATTTTAAAACAAGCCAAAGCAGGTTACGTATTTTATTTTCAAGCACAAGTTGTGCAATTTATTTCCAATCTCAAGCTGCGTAATTTATTTCTACGCACAAGTTGCGCAATTTATTTCGAATCCCAAGCCGCGCAATTGATTTCTAAACACAAGCCGCGCAATTCATTTCCAAACCCAAGCCGCGCAATTCATTTCCAAACCCAAGCCGCGTAATTTATTTCCAATCCCAAGCCGCGCAATTTATTTCCGGGCCCAAGCAAAGCAATATTAAAACTCACATGTGCCCGTGGCGCGCGGAAACGGAATGCAATCACGAATATTTGTCAGACCCGTTGCGTAAGAAATTGTCCGTTCAAACCCAAGACCAAAGCCCGCGTGCGGCACCGAACCATAGCGGCGTAAATCGCGGTACCAACCGTAATCCGCTGGATCCAAATGGCTTTCACGCATGCGCGCGTCAAGCACATCAAGTCGCTCCTCGCGCTGACTGCCACCAATAATTTCACCAATACCTGGCGCCAACACATCCATGGCCGCAACGGTTTTGTTGTCGTCATTCAAGCGCATATAAAAAGCCTTGATGCCCTTTGGATAATTCATCACCACCACTGGGCGTCCAACCAACTCCTCGGTGAGATAGCGCTCATGCTCGCTTTGCATATCAATGCCCCACGACACCGGATATTCAAATTTCTTTCCGTTGGCAATCGCGGCCTCAAGTCGCTTGATGGCTTCGGTGTAATCCATGCGCTCAAAAGGACTTTTCACAAACGCCTCCAACCGCTGCACGCAAGTTTTGTCCACGCGTTCCGCCATAAACGCCATGTCATCCGCGCGTTCATTCAACGTGGCGGTGAAGATGGATTTCAGCAATCCTTCCGCAAGATTTGCGTCATCATTCAAATCCGCGAACGCAATTTCCGGCTCAATCATCCAGAACTCCGACAAGTGACGCGACGTGTTTGAATTCTCCGCGCGAAATGTTGGACCAAATGTGTACACCTTTGACAGCGCCAAGCACCAACATTCAACATTCAGTTGACCGCTGACCGTCAGGTGCGCCTCCTTGCCAAAGAAATCTTTATTCCAATCCACTTTGCCTTCAGGCGTGCGCGGCGGATTCATTGCATCAAGCGTGCTTACGCGAAACATTTGTCCCGCGCCTTCGCAATCATTGGCGGTGATAATTGGCGTGTGAATCCAAAAGAATCCGTTGTCATGAAAGTAGCGATGAGTAGCCATGGCCATGGTGTGGCGAATTCTTCCCACCGCGCCAAAAGTATTTGTGCGCGCGCGCAAGTGCGCCACCTCACGCAAATATTCATACGTGTGCGCCTTGGGCTGAATTGGATACGTGTCTGGGTCATCCACAAATCCGTGCACGCGAATTGACTCCGCCTGCATTTCCAGCGCGGGCGTTTTGCCCTGCCCCATGACCAACTTTCCTTCAACTTCAATTGAGCAACCTGCCGTCAACTTCATAATTTCATTTGCATAATTCGTCAGCGCGGCGGGCGCCACAACTTGCAACACGCCCTGGCAACTTCCGTCGGACAGATTTATGAAACTAATTCCAGCCTTGGAATCACGGCGAGTTCGCACCCAACCC
>CAIWNO010000316.1 GCA_903914045.1 uncultured bacterium
CAAATGGTGTTGCCGCCATCTTCAAATAGCGCCCACACATTTTCGCGCTTGGAAATTGCGCTGGTGTTGTTGCAAATGGTGTTGTCCGTCAGCGTGACATTTTGCTGAGGGTTTGCTGGATTCACCAATGCCCACAAGCCACCGCCGCGTTCTTGCGCAAAGTTGTTGGTGATGGTGCAATTGCTCACCAAGAATTTTTGCGCGGCGCCTGCAAGCGGAGCCATTGAAATGCCGCCGCCGTCGCTGACATTGGAGCGATTGCCGCTGATGGTGCAGCCGTCCATTTGTGCCGCGCCCGTGTTGTGTTGCACAACATGAAAGCCGCCGCCGCGATTGCCCGCGTTGTTGTCGGACACGACGCAGTTGCGAACAATGGGAGAGCCGCCGAACAGTTGAACACCGCCGCCGTCAGCGCTGCCAGAGTTCTGCGAGAAAGTGCAATTCTCAACAAGCGAGTTGCTATACAGCGCGTACATGCCGCCGCCGTACGCGGATTGATTCGCGGTGAATGCGCAGTCGCGAATAGTTGGACTTGCGCTGCTGATAAATATTCCGCCGCCGAGACGGTAGGTGCCGCTTGCAGAACCGATTGGACCGTTGCGAATAGTGAAGCCTTGCAGGACGGTGGCGGATGTTTCGCCAGTTACGGCGCGCACCACGGAAGTGGTGAGGCCGGTGCCATCAATAATGGTGCTTGCGCGCGCGCCGGTGGCTTTCACGGTGATCGCTTTGCCCTTGAAGTCGATGGCTTCGTTGTAGGTGCCTGGGGCGACTTCGATGGATTTGCCTGTGGTCGCGGAATCAATTGCGGCTTGGATTGTTGCGAACTGGGATGGAACGCTTATCACATTAGGACAGCCAACATTTCCGCCTCCGTCCACAATGATTCCGCCCCAACTTGGAACGGAAGGTGAATTGTTGCAGAATTTTGAATTGGATACCAAAATGTTGCCACCTTGGGTCGAGTCAGCAACCAGAAGATGATCGGTTAAGCAGTTCGTGAATTCGGCATTAGAAATGTTCAGACGGCTTCTGCATTGCGTGACGAGTGTGCAATATGCGCCAGGACTAGTCTGAAGTGAGCAGTTCTCGAAACGAACACCGACCATATCAATCGCATCCCAACCATGAATAAGCGAAATGACTTTTTGCGTAATGCCAGAGAAAACGCACTGATTGAGGTACAGGTGTACAGCATCGTTGCCAGCTCCATAGTTGTAAATCCGAGCGCCAAATCCGCCTCCACTAGAGCCTGTAAAAGTGCATTCATTTAGTGTCGCTGAGGTGCCGTTCACGCCGACCAAGAACAAGTCGCCACCTTGCCCAAGTCCGTCGCCAGAAAACGCATTGTTTGAAAATGCACATGTCGATAGGGTCACAGTACCGCCACGCACTGCGAGTGCGCCGCCATCTGCGGATGAGTTGGAAATGGTCTTGCAATTTGTAAATGTGCAGTGATCGAAAATGGGTGCGCCAGACGCGACATCAACCGCTCCCCCCCATGAACCTTCCGATACTCCTGAGCGAATCCCTGTGAACGTGCACCCGATGAATCGTGGCGAACTATGAGCGATAGATGCGCCACCTCCCTTGAGAGATTCCCCAGGAACTCCAAGGAACTGAATGCCCCTGAGAACACAACCGTTTCCTTCTCCATTTTCGCAGCGAACAGATCGTTGACCTTGGGGCGCGCGCCAAACGAAACCAATACTTGGATTACTTGGGGTAATCACAACTCGTTTGCCTTGCATGGAGATGGATTCTGTATATGTACCTGGAGCGACCTTAATAATGTCTCCCGAAACTGCAGCATTCACTGCTGTTTGAATCGAAGCAAACTGTTCAGGAACACGAAGACCAGCTTCGCAAATATCGGGCACGCCGTTATTGTTGTCGTCGTTCAGTTCACCATGCAGGATTTGTCCGTAGTCAACGATGCCGTCGCCGTTGCAGTCGGCGGACCATTCAAGGAGCATCCAATAGATGTCAGAATCTGAAGAACTATAATCCCCCCACACGACGACACCGTTATTTCTATAAATGGAAAGGAATCCCTCGCCACCATCCGGTTGATGTTCTGAATCCCAATTAGTAAACCCCCATGGTGAACCATCTACCCAATGCCAACCACTTGTGGGTTCCGAGTTTGGATCCTGAAATCCGCCCATAAATCCCCTGTTCCAGGTTGTCGTTGGATATGGAATAATTGTTTCAACATAACCACTCTCGGTTGCACTAGAAAGGCAGGCTAAATCAGCACCTTGAGAGATTGCCGCCACACGACAAGAGAACCAGTCAGCGACTTTAGGTTGTACTTGATACCAGTGTCCATTGCCGCCGTCGCTCACCTTCCATTCAATTGGCGCAGATGTTTGTGCCAGCGCAGTTGTTGGCGCCGCAGCAAATGCAATAGCGAAAAGCACGGCAACACCAACGAGTCGATTGAATTGAAACATTTTGAAACTCCGGAATGCATCAAATTCGCTTTGCTGTCCTCGGGGGCATCCCCGAAATGAGTGACATAAAATGCGAATCAGACTTGAGTTAGGGTAACCACGGCGGGGGAGGGCATTCAATAGGGTTTGCCATTAAAAATAAAATAAGAATGGGTTTATTTTGGAGGATGGTGAGGCGGAATTTATGCCATTGCAGGGTAGAAATGCGATTTGCGGCTTAATAAGTGCAGTTAGCGCCACGAAACTTAAGAAAAACAGCGGCAAAATTGAAATTGCTCCTGCGCTGTTTCTAGATTGGCTTGACTGGCACTTGTGCAATCAAGTCATTGAACAAGTCAGCAAAAAAGGCACACACAATTCAGCAGGGAGCAAATATGGGAAAGGCAGCGAAGAAGAAACGCGGGCAAGCATTGGCAAAGTCCGCGCCGAAAAATACAAAGGCGAAAGAGAATGTGAAAGTGGAATCACCCAGCGGCAACTTTGATGTTGTGTTGGGATTGATCCACGCGGCGCGGGCGCGCGCGGTGACGGCGGTCAACACAACGCTGATTGAGTTGTACTGGAGCATTGGTCAATACATAAGTCGCAAGGCCGCAAAGGATGGATGGGGCACGGGTACGGTGGCGGAATTGTCGCGCACGATTCAGCGCAAGTATCCGGG
>CAIWNO010000317.1 GCA_903914045.1 uncultured bacterium
CAGAACACCATGTCGCGTTGCGCCGCGTCGGGCATGAATGCAACGCCAGTCTTTTTGATGCGCTCCTCATATTCTTCCACATAGGTTTTAGGATCGACCACCATGCCTGGCTTAGGCATTTCACTAATTCCATTTTTCAAAATCAGAGCCATATGCGCGCCAATCAGAGCAATTGTGAGGCCTGGCAACACAAAGACATGCAGCGCGAAGAAACGGCTGAGCGTGGCGCCGCCAATGTACGGGCCACCCAGCATGACATTACGCATTTGGTTTCCAAGCACCGGCACGCGGTCAACAATGGCCGCGCCAATGCCAAGGCCCCAATAGGCGTCTTGATCCCAGCGCATGATTTGCCCAGTGAAGGCAAGCGCCAATGTGCAGAACAGCAACAGCACGCCAACCATCCACATGAGTTCACGCGGAAACTTAAACGACGCATGCAAGAACACTTGACTCATGTGGATGACCACCATGAGGATCATGGCGTTGCTGCTCCACGCATGAAACGCTCGCAACATCCAACCAAATGGAACTTGGTGATCGATGTATTCCAGACTTTTGTACGCCTCCGCCGCGCTTGGCACGTACATGGTGGCGAGCAAGATTCCAGTGACCACTTGAATGCTGAAGAACATCAGCGAGGCACTGCCGAACACGTACCACCACTTGGCGTCGCGCGGAACACGGTGCGTCAAAATTGGTTGCACAAAAGAAATCACGCCCGAGCGCGACTCAGTCCAACCAAGCAAACCACCAACCATGTTTTTAATAGTTCGAAACATTAAACTGATTGCTCCAAGCCGGGAAGTCGTCCGGCATCGATCAACAAACGTCCATCCACTATCTTCCATTTGTATTCAAACAATCCGCGCGGTGGCGGACCACTGGCGTGGCTGCCGTCCTCGTAATAGACACCGCCGTGGCAAGGACACATGAACAATTTGCTTTGTTGAAACCATTTCACGGGGCAGCCCAAATGAGCGCAATTCACGGCAAATACTTGAAATTGCGCGGGCTTGTACGAGCGCACCCACACCGCTTGCTCCGCGCTTTCGCCATCGGTTGGCGCGGCGTTTGGATTGGTGAATTTGCCCAGGCGTGTTTCGCCTTCTGGAAAATCCGCAGTGCCGCCCAAATCAATCCATGAGTTCTTGTACTTCTTCAACGCCGGCGTAATGGCGTAGCCAATAATTGGAATGGATGCGATTGCGCCGCCGATACCCATGAGACCAATTCCAAATTTCAACATAAATCCACGGCGCGCGCTTGGTGGCGGTGGTTGATTTGATGGTGTGTTTGAACAATCGCAACTCATGTGGCGCTCCTATTGCTTTTGACCGGCCGTTGAACGAAGAAACACAACGACATCAGAAATTTCTTGCGATGAAAGTTTGCGGTCCGCCGCTTGATGGGGAAACGGACCACTCCAACCTGGCATGCCGCGTTCTGGTCTGCCAAACAAAATTGCCGAGCGAAGTCCTTGGTCCGTGATCAAGCGCAAATAGTTTGGATCGGTCACGCTGCCCGCGCCTGTAACACCTTTGAAGTTTGGCGCGCCGTGGCACGATTGACATGTTGCCGCATACACCGCTTGACCATTGGAAGCATTGCCCGCAGGCGCCGACGTGACAGACCAGGGAATGCTTAACGCAACACCATTCTTGCCCCACGCATCCAGCATTCCGTCCACAAGGTTCGGGACTCGCTTGGCTTTTCCCTCTTTGTCTTGCCTGGCTTTTTCCTCTGCGACTTGCTTGGGGTCTTGGTTGACTTTGTTCTCTACGTCTTGTTTAGTGTCTTGCTCAGGTTTTGGCATGGGGATCCACTTGCCCAATGAATTTGGGCCAAAACCAGGGCAAAAGCCGCCGGGGACGCCATTTGTGGCGATGTTGATCAAGGCGTCGCGGCCAACACTGGCCAAGTAATTTGCATCAGCAAGTGGCCGTGCCGCGCCATTGACACCATTGGCTCCGTGGCATGCGGAACAATTTTGCGCATAATTTTGCATGGCAACTTGCACAGATGTCACGACAACATTTTCGACTGGATCAGTGGTGGAAATTTTTCCGCACGCGCCCACGCACGCAACCGCAACCACGACGCCCAAAAGCGCAAGGATATTTTTGCAGGTGCTTGGCATTATTTCTTCACTTCCTTGTTGGCTTCAAAACCAAATCGCTCTTGCATGGACCACTTCTGCATAGTGGGAATTTTGGTCCATCGGCTAATGACAAATCCGCATGTGACACCGAATGCGAACTGGCTGGCCACAAACCATGGCCAAGACACAAACGCCTCCAACTTAGGATTGATAATTCCAATGCTGCCATACAGAACGCCTGTCCATAATATAGGCGCCACAATTCCGCCGAATAAAATTGGGCGTCGCGGCGCAATGGGCAGCGTGATGGCGTAGATCAATCCAACAATCATGCAGCCAACAACATGGATCAAGAGCGCGATCAAGAACCAATCCATGTGGAACACTTTCAAAGCGTCCACATTGGCGGCCTCGACTGATGGCAGAAAAACTCCCGCGAGCAAATTAATGGGCATCCAAAAACTTTTTTCCTTGATCAGTCCCCACGCCACGGCAACCGCGGCCATGGAAATGCCGCCAATCAAACCACCCCAAATACCCGCGCGATATGGATGAATGTGCTCGGGCAACGACACTCTGGCCATCTCGGGACGCGCCGCAAATTGTGGGGCGGGATCCGGAATTTCGCTGCCGCTTGGAAGCTCTTCAAGCGCCTCGTTTGGAAATACAACTTTGATCCATCCAATCAATCCCACAACCAGGCAAATAATTCCCACCGCCATGACCGCGCGACTGGTGATGAGTCCCATGAAGAGCAACGTGAGGCCGAACGCCGAGATCATGGGCGCGCCGGTTGGCTCTGGAACGCCACGCAGATATGGAACCTCGTGCTGGCTCAATTGTTTCTCAACTTGACTTTGCATTGGGTCACGGCTCATGGTCGCATTCCCACTATGTAGACGGTCGTGAAGACCACAATCCAAACTGCGTCAACAAAGTGCCAGTACCAACTGACAAGCTCAACGCGCAGATGATCGCGCACCACATGAATGTGGCCCATGAGCGATAAAACCAAAATGGCGGTAAGCAAACACAAGCCCACGATCACGTGGAAGGCATGGAAGCCAACCAAACTGTAATACGTGGTGCCAAACAAATTAGTGCTGATGGTGAGATGGTGGTCCACAATGAAACCCCTCCACTCCATGGCGGTGCCGTAGATGAAATAACTGCCAAGCACAATGGTGAGCAACATCCAGAAACGGAACGCGCCCATGTGGCTGCGCGCCAGGCCCCGCAACGCTGCGATCACGGTAAATGAACTGGCGATCAACGCCGCGGAATTCAGCAAAACAGGCTTGATGTCAATCACTTCGCGTGGCAGTGGACCTGACGAACTTTTACCGATGTAAAACAAATACGCCACAATAAATCCCGCAAAGAACCAGCACTCGGCGAAAATAAGACATGCCATGCCAACCTTGCCGCGACTAGGCGCGCTGCTTAGAATTAAATTTGTGTGTGGTATGGAAGTCATGGAGTTCTCTTAAAGCGTTATTCGTAAAAACAATCAGGGTCTTCAGGGTGCTTGCGATCCCACAAAGGCCGCGGACTTGTGCAGGTTGGAATCTTTGGAAAGTTCTCACTTGGCGGCGGACTAGAGGTGGCCCATTCCAAAGTCCACGCGTCCCAAGGATCTGGTCCAGCAACGCGTCCACTGATGAGCGACTTGATGATGTTGGTCATGAGCAACAACACGCCAACAATTTGAAATGGCACACCCGCGCTGGAAATTAAATTCCACAATTCAAATCCGCGTCCAGGTTGATAGGTGTACACGCGTCGCGGCATGCCCAGGACGCCGCTGAGATGCATGGGGAAGAATGTCAATGTGAGTCCAATCATGAACATCCAGAATGTCCACTTGCCCATGGGTTCACTTAACAAGCGGCCCGTGGCTTTGGGAAACCAATAGAACACGGCGCTGAACACAGCCAACATGGTTCCACCAAATAACACATAGTGGAAGTGCCCCACCACAAAATAACTGTCGGACAATTGCCAATCAAATGGCACAACCGCCAACATAATTCCAGTCAAACCGCCAAACAGGAACATGACCAGAAATCCTGTTGCGAACATCATGGACACGGTGAATCGAATATTTCCACCCCACATGGTGCCAATCCAATTGAACATTTTCATGCCCGTTGGCACGGCGATTAAGAATGTGCTGGCCGCGAAAATAGAATTAAGCCACGGCGGCAAACCAACTGAGAACATGTGATGCACCCACACGCCAAGTGAAATGAA
>CAIWNO010000318.1 GCA_903914045.1 uncultured bacterium
AGGCCAATTTGCCCGCAGTAATCAACAACTTTGTCCATGCATTGAAGAGGCGTGAGACCTTGCAGGTCGGGATTCTGCGCAAAGTTAATGCTGTTGGTTGTTGCACCCGCGGCCAACATTTCATTGCAATATGGAATGCGCAACGTGTTGAAGCCAAGCGACTTCACTTGATCAAGAACAGATTTATAGCCGCGCGTCCACAGACCGTGGAACACTTTGTTGCTGGTTTCAAATCCAAACCAATTCACGCCGGTAATGCGCACAGGATTTCCATTGGCGTCAATAATTTGATTGCCGGATGTGGAAAAATAGCCAGCTGCAGTGCTGCTGCCACTGCTTACGGCAGCAAGGGTAATTGCGGCGTCATCAATCACAATGCTTGGAACGACAGTTGTTCCGCCACCAGTAGTACCGCCGCCGGTACCCCCACCTGTACCGCCACCAGAAATTCCATTCACGGTGATGGCCGTGGGCAAAACGCCCGCAACCGCAAAGTTGGCAGCGCAACCAACTTCAACATAGGCGCCAGGCGCAATGGTGGCGTTGTAATCGGCGTTGATTATTTTGTAGTGGTTGCCAACATGCGATTGAATTGTGCCGTTCCATGCGCTTGTAACTTCCGCGGTCCAATCAAACTCCAATGTCCAACCCTGAATGGTTTGGGCCGTGTCGTTGGTGATGCGGAACAAGCCTTGCCCGCCGCCAGGCCATTGATTTGTGAAGGAGAAGGTTGTTGCGAAAGTGGTAACGGCAGTGAGAAGAACGGACGCAAGTGAGGTCCAGATTTTAGACATTTTATTTTCCTTTTTAAATGGGCAAAAAACAGCACATAACTTTTCAGTCAGGCAACCACGCTTTCAATTTCAAACTATTTTCGAATGGATGAGGCGAACTCAATCGCTCATCTGATAAGTGCACGTGGCCGCATGTTCAAACTTCTAAATTCAACACGCACAATCTCCACATCAATCCCTACGAGTATCATTTAGTGCGTGTTGCTTGAAAAAAAAGAAAAGGTATTTTTGCGACTGATAAGGCTAAATACTGCAACTTTTGGGCGATAAGTTTCACTATTCCCATGGCGAATTGTGTTTTGAAGGTGAAGACACATGCAAACAAACCTCGCCGAAATGCAAGAGCAATACCAATGCTTGAACTTTATGAAATTGACTCAACTTTGTTATAGCCCTGCATGAAAGCTACGCTGTGACCATGCCCAACTTAAAGGCAACTCCGCCCATAATTTCAACGCCTAAAAAATTCACTGAGGCGCTGGGGCTTACCGCCATTCTTGGCGTTGGCCTCTTTCTAAGACTCGTAAATTATTTTGAGATCAAGGCGAATGACCCTTACTTTTCAAATCTCACGGTTGATCCCAAGCTGTATCACGAATGGGCTTTGCGAATAAACGCGGGAGATTGGCTAGGCAGCGGGACTTTCAATCTTAGTCCCCTTTATCCGTATGTGCTTGCGGTGGTCTACAAGATTTTTGGAAGTGGTTTTGAAGTTGGGCACATTCTGAATGTTGTGCTTGGAACAATTTCCGTTGGACTAATTTGGCTGCTTGCCCGCACGGTGTTTGGATGGCGCCAGGCTCTAGTCGCCGCGTTTTTTGCGGCGACATATCCCATGTTCATCTACGTGGGATGCGATCTTGCGCTTGAAAATATTCAGATTCCACTGAACGCGCTTCTTCTGATTGTTTTATGGCACGGCTTACAACACGGCAGATTTTGGCTTCTTGCACTTGCTGGTCTTCTCCTGGCGCTCTCAACTCTGGCGCGCCCAAATGTTCTTGCCTTTGCGCCTTTTGCCCTTGGGTGTATCGCGCTTGCGCGAATGGATGACGCTACTTGGCGTTCAATTCTATATCGATGCTCTGCATTTTCACTTGGACTTGTGGTAGGTCTCGCCCCGTGCACCGCGCGCAATTGGTTCGTGGCCGATGACCTGATCCTTGTGACCGATAGTGGCGGAATTAACTTTTACATTGGAAATAATGCTGAAGCCAATGGTTATTTCAATGTTCCAAATTGGATCACAGCGCCGCAATTTGGCAACCCAAATGCCATGCACGAATTCGCAACCAACTATGCGCAAGAAAAAGTGGGTCACCAACTGAAGGCTTCCGAAGTTTCAAAGTATTGGAATGCAATGGCTTGGAACTGGATCGCGCAGAACCCTTGGCAAGCGACTCAGTTGCTGGCAAAGAAATCTTGGCTGCTGTTTTCTAGCAATGAAGTGGGCGTTATGCGGCAACTTGTCCTTGATCAAGAATTTTCCAGCGTGCTTCGCCTTCCGCTACCTGGATTTTCAGTAGTGATTCCTCTTGGTCTGATTGGAATCGCAATATCAATTCGACAGTGGCGACGGTTTGTGGTGCTGAATGCATTCTTGTGCTCGCAAATATTTGTTCTTGTTCTTTTCTTTATTTCCGATCGACACCGATTGCCGATGGGTCCCGCCATCATTGCCTTTGCGGGATTTGCGACAATTTGGCTATTCGATTGCGCGCGCAATCGCCGCTGGATTCCATTTATGCTTGGCGCTGCCACCGCCCTCCTTTTATTCTTCGGCACTCTTCGGCCCAACGATTCCACGGTG
>CAIWNO010000319.1 GCA_903914045.1 uncultured bacterium
GACAACGCTGATCACGGTCAACTTTGGACGCCGCCACTTCCAGGCAACGAAATCGTGATCGAGCTCACCGTTGAGCGCGACCTTGAGCGTGAAGTGCAACTTACGCTTGGCTCCATCAATGCCGGCTATCTCAACTTTTCAGAAATCGTGAATGCGCTTGACAAGTCTGGTTCTTGCAATGTTGACGTGATTTGCAGCCAAGGCGATGCATGGCGCGATGAAATTTCCACCGTTGCCGCGATTTCAACTGGCGGCTCGCTGTTTTGCACCGGATTCATGGTGAACAATGTTCGCCAAGATCTCACGCCATATTTCATGACAGCGTTTCACTGCACAGTCACCGCAAGCAACGCAGCGTCGCTTGTCGCATTTTGGAATTATGAAAACACAACGTGCCGGGCGATTGGTAGCTCAGCCAGTAGCGGCACCGGCGATGGCGTGCTGACCAAGTTCACCACGGGCTCAACATTCAAGGCCGCCAATTCACCATCGGACTTCACACTGGTTCGTCTTTCTTCCAGTCCAAATCCAGCGTGGTATGTCAACTTCGCGGGTTGGAACGCCAACAGCGTTGAGTCCACTTCGCAAGTCGGTATTCATCATCCAAATGTTCAAGAGAAGCGAATTAGTTTCGACAACAATCCATCCACCACAACCAGTTACTCGGGCACAACAAGTCCCGGCGACGGAACGCATTTGCGCGTGGGTCAATGGGAAGTTGGAACAACAGAAGGCGGCTCTTCCGGCTCACCAATCTTCAATCAACTTCACCAAGTTGTTGGACAGTTGCACGGTGGTAGCGCCTCATGCACCAGCGTGACAAGCGATTACTACGGCCGATTCAGCGTTTCGTGGCTTGGTGGCGGAACTGCGGCAACTGGTTTGAAGTCATGGCTTGACCCTGACAACACCGGCACCATGTCCGTGAACACGCTTTCAACGCGTGGTCTGACTGTCACTCCAAGCACCGCCGTTACCCACTCGGGTCTTGTTGGTGGTCCATTCTCTTCGTTGCCATACACCTACACGCTTAGCAATAGCACTGCCGCCGCGGTGAATTATCGCGTCGCGCTCGCTAACAATATTGGTCTACTCATCAATGGTGGCACAAGCAATCTCACCGGAAGTGTTCCTGCGGCGGGAAGCGTTGTTGTCACCGTAACCGCTGGTTCCGCGCTCACTTCAAGCGCCGCTGGAATTTACGCTGAAGACATTGTCTTCACCGATCTTGGTTCGGGTGTGGCCCGCACTGTTCGCCACACTGTTGAAATTGGACAAACTGGTTTCACAGTTGGGCCAGCCAGCGATCTATCCACTGGTGGACCTGTTGGCGGTCCATTCGCGGGCAGTCTTGCCTACACGGTCACCAACAGCAAAGCCGCTCCAGTAAGCGTGATTGTTTCCGCGAATGTTCCTTGGATTTCTTTGGATGCTTCTTCGTTCACACTCAACGCCGTTGGCAACACGCGCGTGGTCAATGTGGGCATTGGCTCCGCGGCGAATTCATTAACGGGCGGCATTTATGTTGGCACCGTCACCTTTGCAAAGAGCGATGGAACAGCTCCAATCACCCACACTGTTTCACTTGATGTGGGCCGCACTGTGTACTCCGCTACGGATTGTCCAATCACTGTTGGTGACAACACCACCAACTACAGTTACATCACTGTCTACGATGATTTCTGCATCGCGGATGTGGATGTGAATGTGAACATTTCGCACACATACATTGGCGACTTGTACGTTGAGTTGCTTTCTCCAAGTGGAGTCACGGTTGTTTTGCACAATCGAACCGGAACCGCAACCGACAATATTGTCGCCACCTATGACGATGATGGAGCGGGAACCCTGCCATACGGCGCGCTTTCACAAATGGATTACGCTTCATCGGCCGGCGTGTGGAGGCTTCGTGTCTCTGATCAGGCCACAACGGACGCCGGCGTGTTGAACAGCTGGTCATTACGTCTTGGAAGATTCTCTGGCACATGTCCAACTTCGGCTGTTGTGTATTCAGAATCATTCAACAGTGATCCAGGTTGGACCAAAGAAGGCTTGTGGGCATTTGGAACTCCAGTTGGTACCGCGGTCACCACTGGAAGCGCGGATCCAAAGGCTGGTTTCACGGGCACGAACGTGTTCGGTTACAACAATGTTGGAACTGGCGTGTATGAGAACAGTTTGGTGGAACGCAATCTCACTTCCAAGGCCTATGACTGCACGGGCTTGTTGGGCGTGAAGGTCAGTTTCCAACGTTGGTTGAATGTTGAAAGTTCAACTTATGATCATGCGTATTTCAAGGTCAGCAACAACGGAACAAATTGGGTCACCGTGTTCCAAAATTCTGCCACCATGACGGCGACAGCGTGGACTAAGGTTTCCTATGACATTGCGGCTATCGCCGACAATTCACCAACGGTGTATTTCCGCTGGACCATGGGCATTACAGATTCAAGCGTGCAATACACAGGTTGGAATATCGACGACCTGGAAATCAGCTCGCTTGTTTTGGAAACACCATGTCCCGCGGATTTGAACGGCGATAGATTTGTGAATGCCGAAGATTTGGGAACCTTGTTGGGCGGGTTTGGTGCTTGCAGCGCGACACCATGCTTGGGTGATATCAACGAGGACGGCTTTATCAACGCCGAGGATTTGGGCAGCATGTTGGGTCAGTTTGGTAACTGTCCATAAGGCCAGCGCAAATTTGATTGAGTTCACACTGGCGGTCCGCAAGGGCCGCCAGTTTTTTTAAGCCATGTGCAGAGTGGGTTTGTGATCGCAACGAATTGATTATCGTCGTCTGCGGTAAACACCACCGCGGAATAAAGAGCGCAACTCGTTGATCATTCGTCGGCGTGGTTGCGCGCGTGCAACGCGGCCATTTGTTGCACGTAGGGTTTAATTTGCGGATCCGTGCGGGTTTGAAATTCCTCAA
>CAIWNO010000320.1 GCA_903914045.1 uncultured bacterium
GGATGCGACGTGGACCGTGCCGCACTTTGAAAAGATGTTGTACGACCAAGGCCAGTTGCTTTTGTTGTACGCGCGGCAAGCGCATGTGGGTGGCGATGAATTTTTTACAACCGTCACATGCGAGCTCGCCGAATTTCTGCTCGACGTCATGCGATTGCCCAGCGGTGGTTTCATGGCGGCTATTGACGCGGAGGTGGATGGGCGCGAGGGCCTGAATTATATTTGGTCCAAGCATGAAGTCACGCGCGCCCTTGAACGCGCCGGTCTTGAACAAGATGTGCCACTGGCCGTTGACGCGTTTGGACTGAGTGCCTCACCCAATTTTCGCGACCCGCACCATCCGGAAGATGAGCCCAAATTTGTTTTGATATTGCGGGCGCGGCCTCAGGAACTCGCCACAAAAATGAATGTTGAACTTGCGCAGTGGTGGACGCGCTACAACGCTGTTCGACAAGCGTTATTGGCGGAGCGCGCTCTGAGGAAATCTCCGCGCATGGACACCACGCTGATCGCGGGTTGGAACGGTTTGGCCATTGAAGGCCTTGCCGAAGCTGGGCGCTTGTGTAACCAACCGCGCTGGATTGAAGCCGCGGCGCGCGCGGCCGACGATGTGTTGACGCAGTTGCACTCAGCCCAGCCAAGTGCCGCGGCCACGATTTCTAAGACGACTGTGCAAAGTGACACGCTGTATCGCTCCGCCAAAGATGGCGTTGTCAGCAGCCCTGGCTTTCTAGAGGATTACGCCTGTTTTGCGGCAGGTTTGTTGGCGTTGGCGCGCGCCACAAATGACCCGCGTTGGTTGGCGCATGCCACGGTCATTGTGCAAAGCGCCTGCGAAAAATTTTGGCGCGCGGACTTGGGTTGGGTGGAGGCGCTGGCCAATGACAGCGGACGCATTCTTTCCATCAGCGGCATTGATGATGGCGCGGTTCCATCTGGCGCGGGAGTGATCACGCAATGTTTGGTCACGCTTGCGCAGTTGACAAAAAATAATTCGTGGGCGGAGCGTGCTTTCGCCGGGCTTGACCGCGCAAGCGGCGCCATTACGCAGAAGCCAACTTCGGCGGCGCGTTCCTTAATGGCGGCGCGTGAGTTACGCGTGTTGTTGCCTGGCCGTGTTCCTGGTGGTGCCGCGCCTACGCCGGTTCGCATGCAACTTGTCGCCATGAATCATTCGTTTGATGAATTTGAATTGCGCCTTGATATTGACGCGGGTCATCATGTCGCGGCGCATGAGATTACCGCGGCTGGCGCCAGTGGGGCAGTTTCTGAAAGCGCAATTCCTTCATTAAGCGGACTGGATATTTCCGCCCGCGACAGTGGCGTGACGTTGAAATGTATTTTTCCAAATGCAACCCGCCGCTCCGACAGTTCGCAGTGCTATCAAGGGCGTGTCGTCATTCTTGTCAGTGTGATCACTCCGCGGCCAACGCCGCGGCCACTGCGACTGGCCGTGCGCATGCAAATTTGCACGGACATCTCATGCTTGGCGCCAGAAGATCGACTGATTGAAGGCTGATTGAAGCCAAATAGACGGCATATTGGAAATTATAAAAGTCTCAATCGCATAGCCAAGCAATATGGAATGAGTTGCATTTCGCTTCTCAAATCCAAAGCACAGTGGATCGCCTGAAACTTTCTATGCTCATCAACCATGAAACGAATCGCGCTTATCTCCACCGGCGGCACCATTGAGAAAACATACGAGGAGCTTGGTGGCACGCTGAAGAACCATGTCAGCGTGCTTGATGTCATGTTGAC
>CAIWNO010000321.1 GCA_903914045.1 uncultured bacterium
AGTTTGATCAAGCCACCACCACAACGCGCGTGAAACCGCCGCTTGGACCTGGTTGGAAAAGTGGCGGCGCATAATTGAACAATGCCATCAGAACAAGGCTTCATTCTAAATAAATTATTGCAAATTTCACATCCGGCCTGGTTAAACCGTGCGTTTCAAGGAACGGCACAACTATCATTGATTACAAATGCGTGATCACCCAAAGGAAATCCCTTCGCGCTTCGAGCCGGTGATTGCCATCACCATGGGCGACCCCATGGGCATTGGTCCAGAAGTTGTAGCCAAGGCGTTGTGTGATCCCTCCATTATGCGGTTGGGAAAATTTGTGGTGTATGGACAAAATCAGCCACTGGTGGACGCCGCGGAATGCGCGGGCATGCGGCCGTTTTGGTTTCGCATTGCCAAGGAAAATATGCCGACAACCCGCGGTGTGGCTGCCGAGCCGGTGGTGCTTGATTACGGCCACGAAGATTCTTTGTCGAACACGCGCGCGCCAAGTCGCGCGGGCGGACTTTTGTCAAAGGCATTTGTTGAGGACGCCATCGCCGACGCGCTTCGACCTGTTGGCGACCCGCGTCGAGTTGATGCGGTTGTGACCGCCCCCATTGCCAAAGAAAGTTGGTCGATGGCGGGTTTCAAGTGGCCGGGCCACACGGAATTATTCGCTGCGCGTTGCAAAGCCACGCGTCACACCATGTTGTTTGAAAGTCCGCGGCTGCGGGTGGCGTTGGCCACCGCGCATGTTCCGCTAATGGATATTCGCAACATGCTCACCATTGGCCGCGTCTTTGATCCAATTGATCTTGGCTACACCTATTGCCGTCAACTTGGAATTGAAAAGCCAAAGATTGCGGTATGTGGTTTGAATCCGCATGCGGGTGAACATGGTTTGTTTGGCGATGAGGAGGAGCGCGTGATTGCGCCCGCCATTGAAATAGCCAGGCGCAACGGCATTGATGTGCGCGGGCCATTTCCTGGCGACACAATTTTTATCGACGCGGCCGCGGGCAAATGGGATTTAGTGGTGGCCATGTACCACGATCAAGGTTTGATTCCAGTGAAGTTGCTGGGGTTTGACCGCGCCGTCAATGTCACCGTTGGCTTGTCCATGGTGCGCACCAGTCCAGACCATGGAACCGCATTTGATATTGCCGGCAAAAACGCCGCCAGTCCAAACAGCATGAAGGCGGCGATTGAGTTGGCGGTGAAATTGGCCCACGCCAAAGCTGCGTATGCCAGCCATGGCAAGGGACACGGCGCCAAAGATGAAATGGCAAGTGATGCCGCGCTTGACTCGCTTGGCTTTGAAGACACTGACGCGGAATAACATCCCCTAGCTCTACCATCACTCGCGCGCGCGATTGCTTCAGAAGATTGTCCGCATGTTGCGTACGCCAACTTCACGCATGCCGCCGCGACACCAAGCCTTGTCTAATCACACGTTGTTTGATCATACGTTGATGAATCAAGCGAACGCTTGGGCGCGGCTGCATGCATATGTATGTTCATGCTTATTCAATTTAATGCTTGTTCAATTTCATGCTTGTTCAATTTCATGCTTGTTCAATTTCATGCTTGTTCATCATGAAGCAGTGAAATAACGCAAGCGCGCTGAATTCACTTTAACTTTCTTGTGATCTTCTTTGCGCGGATTTTGGCGGGCTCTTTATCTACGATTGGCTCAGTTTCGGCCTGAGTGGGCTGAATATTTTTCGCGCCCGCCTCATTGGCTCGAGTGCCACGACGAACTCCTATTGCCGCGGCGCCAACGACCGCAATGGCTCCTGGAGCAGGAACCAAACTGCCGTCAACCCGCAAATTGTCTATGCGTGCATTTCCGCTTGCGCTGGTGGCTCCAGAAAATTGAATTCGAAGTCGAAGTGAGCCATTGTCCACAAATGTGAACGACGATAAATCCATTGAATACAGTTGCCACTGCGTGGTGTTGGCGGAAATGCTGCCAACGTCCTTCCATATTTCACCATTCCAAACTTGCACAAGCATGCCTGCAAAGCCGCTGGAACTGCGCCGCGCCGCCATGCTGAATTGCAATTGCTTTTTTCCAAGCGTGTTGACATCAATCACAAGTGATTTTGTATTTTGCGATGTGCCAGTGACCGTGAGCGATTGACCCGCGATATCGCCGTTGTAGGCGTTGATATCCGTGCCGACCAACCCACTCAGGCCGCCAGTGAATTCGGTTAGTGATAGCCCGCCTTGACCAGCGTCCGCGACCATTGATGTGGGCACCGTGCCCGTCAATGAATTGAAATTCCAAGCGGCTACCACATCCGCCAACGCGCTTTGAGCGCAGAACAACACCGTCGCCACTGAGGCGAACCATTTCTTGCTTGCTGACATTTCCCTGCTCCTTCTATATATGGATTGTTTGACAGACCAATTTTTGAAATTGATTCCAGAAACAGTTTCTAGAACGCAATAACGGATTAAGTTCCGCGTGGCCCCTTTGTACGACACATTCACCGCGCATTTCCAATTTGTCCCCTTTTTTCCAGAAGATTTTTAAGATTTTTTATTGTCAAGGAACGCTTGTCAAGCTCCTGCTCTTACAAACCACGGAAGTGGTTTGGATCGATCAACCAAAGCCAATCATCAAATAAGAATTCCACGCGCGCCGCCAACAGCGCAATGCGACCCATGACCGTGAAACCAAATGACGCGCCGAAGGTGATCATGAGATACCAAATGCCCACGCGCGCGGCGCCGCCAACCACGCCCTTGTGTTGCACGCTGAAGAAAAAATAGGCAAGGCAGCAAATTACGCCGACCACCAACATCACATTCGCCACGCTTGCCCACCAACTGGCCCATATATTTGTTGCGCCCGATGCGTCCGTGACGGAAACAACCAGTGGCTTCATGGTGGCCGCGGCCTGCGCCATTAAATCACTTTCAACATGACTGACAATTTTCAATCCCGCCGTGACGCCCACGATGAACGCCAACGGCCACGCGCTAATCCAACCGCCGCGCGGCAGCAATCGCCACAACATCATCACGCCAAGAATGAGCGCGAAGACCATGCTGATTTGCTGCATAGTTTCTGGGTCAAGCAACGACGGCTGCACCAAACTTTTCACAAGCCCCGGCGTGAGCGCGCCGAACATTTTTGGAACCAGCGTGTCCCAGAAACCAATCACGCCCCAGTACGCCGCGCTGACGCCAACCACAAGTGATTCAGCGATTTTGTAGAAGGGATTATCCGCGTACAAGAAACTAAATATTGCCAGGGTGAAGAAGGCGGCAAGCCACAGGCCGATGGTGCGCGGCCACGACAAAGAAATTTCTGTTTGCGCGGGATTTGCTTTTTGCGCCGCGTCGAATTCCAGTGGCGGAACTTGTTTCCACTCTTGCCATGAAATTGTTGACGTACTGGTTGAAGAAACTGTCGCGCTAGATGGCGCAACTGCTTGCGTTGATACGGCAGTTGTTGACGCACTTGCCGCCCCCGCCGCCGTGGAATTCACGCCGGCCGCATCTGGCAATTTCACGATGACTTCCGTGCGCTTCACATACACGCGGCCAAGACCTTGGCCAATCATGCCGCGCGTCACAAGCAACGCCACAAAGACTGCGCCAATGATCAACCATGTTTTTCCCTGGCGCGTCATGCGGCACCTCTGCGCTTGCGCGCGAAGAAAATCACGTTGCCAACAATGATCAATCCCACCATGAGCAAATGCGCCACCAACTGCGGACCCATGC
>CAIWNO010000322.1 GCA_903914045.1 uncultured bacterium
CAACACGACTGGGTGCACACGTCGCGCTTGGTGATTGCGGTTCCAAAAATTATCCGCTTGTTCCGCTACGACCGCTTTCCAAAACAGCAGGTGAAATTAAATCGCCGCAACATTTACGCGCGCGATGAAAGTCGCTGTCAATATTGTGGCCGACATTTTTCCACAAAGGAACTCACGCTTGACCATGTCAAGCCGCGCGTGCAAGGCGGCGAGAATTCATGGGAAAATTTGGTGTGCGCCTGCGTGAAATGCAACGCGCGCAAAGGCGGTCGAACTCCCATTCAATCTGGAATGAAGCTTATTCGTGCGCCATTTCGCCCAAAACGAAATCCCGCCATCGCGCTGCGTTTGGGCAGTCCCAAATATCAAAGCTGGAAGGCGTTCTTGGATGACGCCTATTGGTCAATTGAATTGACCTGAGCATTCCATTCGTACTCCCGCTCATTCGCCCGCATGACAAGCAGCGTCAGTCACGCATTGATCGTGATTGTGTTCTGCAAAACCACGCGCTTGAAATCACATCTGAAATAAAACCACGTTCAGCGCAAGCACCGTTGCGTTCTGAATTCCGTGCGCGATCATTCCAGGAAACACGCTGCCACTCCACTCGCGCGTGATGCAGAACCCGCATGCCAATCCCGCAAGTGCCGGCGCCACGAACGCGCCTTGCGGATGTATGCCCGCGAAGATTGCTCCGCTGATCACCATTGAGAAGATCATCGAAGCGGCAACGCCCCACTTGCTTGTGCCTTGGCGAAGATGTCCATAGAGCACGCCGCGAAACATAATCTCCTCGGTGATGGGCGCGGCCACGCACGCCAATGCGAAGAGCATGAATAATTCCATGGGATTGGCTTTGTCAATGAGTTCCTGAATAGGGTGCGAGGGATTTCCAAGGTTGGGCACATCAAAGAACCAACCCATGCCTAGGCCAATGAGAAGACCCAAGCCCATCAACGGCAACGCCGTCATGTAGGAAATGGCGGCCTTCCACAGCAACTGAAAAACCCCTTGATTCCAGCGTAAACCCGTCAGATCCATGATTGCACCCATTGAAAGTCCGCGCCAGCGCGCCCATGCAAGCGCGCCTAACGCCGCGAACATGAGTCCGCCTGACAGCACCAAACGCCACGGCGATTCTGGGTCCACCGGCACCAACATGGCGGCGAATTGCAATCCCAAGAACAAGACAAACCATGCAACAAATGTTTCGCCCAAGATGAGCGATGTGTTGGCGCGCGATGTGATTGCGGAACCAATTTTGCGCGTGAGCCCCATCACGATCAGCGTGATCAACGCGGCGATACCGCATGCGCCAAATCCCATGAACCAGATTGCGGCCACGCCCAACACCACCATGAATATCAAGTCGCTTTCTTGCAACTTCATCTGCAAGCCATCGTCACAAGAAACTTGCGCCTGCGCAAATATTCCAAACCAACCAAGTCGCTGCTGAAGCAATTCAAATTGCGCTTTGGTTGGTTGCGTTTTTTGCTTCCAGGTGCCTGTTCCGTCTGCCGCCTCAATCATCTCAGGCCATGCAATCACGGCGGCGCGCGTGGCGTACACCAATGCCTTGTCACTCGACTTGTCGCTTGTTAAATCAATTGAATTGTCGCTCACATCGGCGCTTGAATCGCCAACATCAACTGCAAGACTTTTCGCGGCCAAATCAATTTGCTCATAGGCCTGCGCAGGGTTGCCAAAATGCATCAACACAATCGCACTGGCTAAGCGATCCAGCGGCTCATCGCCCAAAATTAAATCCGCGGCTAATGGCGCATTCCCTTTTGTCATGCTTTGCGAAACCACCAACAACCGTCCTCGCAATTGCGTGGCGGATGAAATCTGATCTTCGACTTGCGAATCGCTGCTCGCCACGTCCGCTTGGCCACTGGGCTTTGCTGTATCAGTAGTTATCTGCGAAGGTGTGCGGCCAAGGTCGTTGGTCGGCGCGGAATCAAATGCTTCCACTTCAGGATTGGGCCTATGCGGCACATAAATAGCCACTCCAGCAATCCCAAGAATGAAGACCCAAACAGCTACAGCGTGCAGAAATCGTGGCATTACCGCACAATAGCGGGTTTAAGCGCGCCGCGAATTGCAAATACATGGCTGAAAAAGCTTGGCCTGTGTTGAAAATCTCCCATAAACACCTGCCAAAAAACCGCCCCGCCGCTTGACAGAAACGGCAAAGTTTCTATCCTCCTCGACCCGGCATATTCGCCGGAAACAAATCAAATGCCACGACAAACCACATTTATCAAGCCAGGTACGACCAAACTTTCTTGGAGGCATGTCGATGCAACCAAAATGGTTCTGGGTCG
>CAIWNO010000323.1 GCA_903914045.1 uncultured bacterium
CTCCGGCCGCGCAGCGTGCATCGCTTGGATGCCAACACTACTGGCGTCACTGTCTTGTGTAAGACGCGGCACTTTGCCAGCTTGGTGCGGCCGCAGTTTGAACATGGCGAGGTGGAGAAACACTATCTCGCCCGCGTGCAGGGACATCCGCCACACGATGAGTTCACCTGCGAAGCGCCGGTGAGTGCTGAAGCGGGCAAACTGGGCGGGCGCACGGTGGACGAAGCTGGACTAGCGGCCCACACGGAGTTCCGCGTGCTTGCGCGCGATGCCGACGGCACCGCCCTACTCCTTGCACGGCCCTTGACTGGTCGCACCAATCAGATCCGCATTCATCTCTGGCATCTTGGATTCCCGATCGTCGGCGACGCGGCCTATCTCGCGGGCGGCGTTGTTGGAGAAACCCAAACCCTCGCCGTGGGCGACGCCCCGCTCTGCCTGCACGCGCAGCGGATTACGTTCACCCATCCGCTGACCAAAGAGCGCGTGACGTTTGAGGCGGAGCCGCCGGGGTGGGCGACTGTGTAAATCGTCCACTTGGTGGATGATTTTCGTCCACTAAGTGGTTGACTCACATATTCCGGACTGGCAATCCGAGTACCGCAGCCGGCGCTTTCGCATGCGCTTGAATCCCGCCCATTACAGATTAAATCGACCCAATTCCTTGTTCAATGCGCCAACGGAATTTTTCATCTGGTCGGCGGAACTAGAGAACTCGCCAAGCGATTGAATGGTGACTCGCACATTGTCGGACAGGCTTGCCATGGCCTCACTAATTTGTTTGGCTCCCAAGTTCTGGCTATTCATTCCTTGGCTGACAGTTCCAAATTGACTCTTCATCACTCCAACACTTTCAATAATGTTGGAGAGCGTGGACCCAATTGTTTCAACCTGTGTGACGCTGTTATTCACTTGCGATGAGAATTTATCCATCTCCATCACGCCAGTTGATACCGCGCTGTGCATGTGCTTGACGGTGTTCTGAATATCCAAAGTAGCCGCCGCCGTTTGGTCAGCAAGACGGCGAATTTCCCGCGCGACCACCAGGAATCCGCGGCCATGTTCACCAGCCTTCTCAGCTTCAAGCGCCGCATTGACGCTTAGCAAATTGGCTTGGTCCGCAACTTTGGTAATGGTTGTCACCACGCTCGTGATGTCTCTGGTCTTGACACTGATGTGTTCCAACTTGTCGGAAATGGAAACACTTTGATGCGCAAGGTTCTGCATCATGGATTTCATTTCCACCAATCCAGTTCGACTAGTGACTGCAAGTCCTGCTGAGTCTTTTGCCACACCTTCAGCCACGCCCATGGTGTTCATCAATTCCGATCCCGTCACGGTGATTTCGCGCACCGCCGCCGCGATCTGCGATGTAGAAGCACCGAAATGATGAATGGTGGTCTCTTGTTGCTTGCTGGTTGCATACATTTCAACTGCAGTTCCAGCGAGGGAATCAGTGGCGCGCTTCACGCCATCCATCATGGATGCAACCTGATAAACGCTTCTCATCATGAACGCACCAGCGATTGCAACAATGGCCAGAACCGCACCGGATACCAAGAGTCCAGTTGACTTCCCCTGCTCCACGGCTTCTTGAGATTGCCTTTCATGGACTACTACCAGCTCTTGCGCAAGCGCAACCGCTTTCAGAATCGCTTCACGGTGCGCTTTGTAATGCGGACCCAATTGCTCGTTCGTAATCTTGATTGCAGTCGCAGAGTCCCCATTATCAATGGCGGTCCGCCAATCACCATGAACGATTTTGAAAAAACTTTCAGCACTCTCAAACGCATTTACCAGCAAAGCGCGGGCAAGAGCGCCTTCTGCACCAGGAGTATTGACCGAAAGTCTTTGACTCCACATGGCGTGGCTGTCTCTGTATTTCGCTTCCAAATCCTTCAGTTCTTGTAAATACTCCTTCACGACGTCCGGTGACTTTGCTACGTTGGTTTGGCGCACCACCAAGTATGGCTCAACAATGAATTCATTCGGTGGAAGCATGTCACTGATGAGATCCTTGTCGCGCGCCA
>CAIWNO010000324.1 GCA_903914045.1 uncultured bacterium
ATTTACGATGCGCGCGCTTGCATTCAATTGAACGACCGTTTCTTCAAGGTGATCAGTTGGTACGACAATGAATGTGGCTACGCAAATCGTTGCGTGGACATGTTGCAAATGATGGCCGACAAAGACAAGGCGTGAGCGCGGCAAAGTTTGTTTGATGCACGCAACGTTGGCGTCGGTCTTTGGCGGCGCAGTCTGGTGCGTGCAAGCAACGCCCTTGGTCAATGGGTAATCAATTTATTTGCAACGCGAATTGAACGGACCCTGTCAATGCATAAGCGCGTACACCAGTGACGCTGTTTCCATTTTGGTAAGCGCGCCGCCGCTCCAATTGGCCGCCACCGCGGATGGGGTGACGCCCACGTACATCTTGTCGGCGGTGAAGTTGAACAAGCATTTCGCTTTGTTCACGCCCTCCCACACTTTGCCCCCATCAATATTGAAAAGCACCTTGGCCTTGTTCACGCCCTCGTAGGCATTGTTGCCCGAGATGTTGAACAAGCACTTGGCTTTGTTGACGCCTTCCCAAGCCTTGTCGCCGTCGATGTTCAAAATAGATTTGGATTTGTTCACGCCTTCATACAGAATGTTGCCGGCAAAGTTGCACACCGCGGTGCCTTTATTTGGTCCTTTGTAAAAAATACGATTGCCCATGGTTGTTGCTCCAAAGAGCGTGGCCAGCAGCACAATGAACGCGGTCCGCGAAAGAATTGTTGTTGGTCGACGCAAGGTTTGCATGATGTGGTTCTCCAGAAGTGTGTTCAGCCGCCACGCGACTTCACAAGAACAAGTCTACCTTGCGGGTTTGCAATTTCATGCATGGCCGACATTGGACGGCGGTTTGTAAATTGAACCAAGACGCGATTGCATGAAGAGAACGAGCGATTCAATTTCTGTCATTCATGCGATTGCATGAAGATAACTGGCGATTCAATTTCTGTCATTGATCGCAAGGGCACAACAAAACCAGGCCCCCGGAATAGGGACCTGGTTTCGCGGAGAATGTTCTTTGGCTCGGTTACGACCCGCGTGTTAGTTGCGTTGCGTGCTGAAGAACAGCGGCTTGAACTCAACCAATTCCGGGGCCGTGTCCTCTAGATCGAATTCGCGGGAAATATAATCAGAACTCCAACTATTCACCCGCAGCGAAGCTGGCGTTGAAACATGGTGCGTGGAAATTTCCGTGGCAATGTTGATCAAGTCGTAGGCCCGCATGGTGGCTGGAAGCACACGCAAGCGTCGCTCAGTCAGCGCCGACAAATTGGCAAAGCCATAGCGTGCCGAGCAATCATCAATGAGAGATTGAAAGCGATTGAGCACTGGAGCGGAACTTTCCGTCTTGGGCAACTTCATGATGAATGAGTGCAGACGTTGCACCTCCGCAAGCGAGGCCCACGAGCGTTGCGACGCCGCGAAGCGATCGCGTAGAACGCTGAAGCCTTCTTCGTTGTCGAAAGTTGAAAGTGCGCGCTCTAAAACATGTTGCGGTTCCTTGCCCATTCGCACCGCACTGGTGAACGCGTTGGTCATGCCCACCATTCCGTTAAGGCAAATCAATCGCAACAAACCCAAATGCAATTTTGCGTCGCCCAATCCGTCAACGGGCACGGACATGGTGAACTGGTTGCGGAACAAATCAGGACCAATTGGCAAATTGGAACTGCCCGAACGCGGCTTGCTGGAGCACATCAACACGCCCTCGGAATAAAAAGTGCTTTCCACTTGGTATCGCTGCAGCAATTCGTAGGCGCTGTCAAAGTCAATCATGGGACGCGATTGTTGCGACAAAGAAAGCAATTTTGGCCCGCTGCGTGGCGCCCGCTCAATGGTGAGGCGGAACTTTGGATCATTCTTTTTCTGCACAATGCGGCTGATGAGTTCGTTGGGCGTGAAGTACAGGAACATTTTTTCCTGCACATTCAGGAACAACGCCAGGCTGTGCCAAAATCGGCGGGTGGGCTTGAATGATTCGCCGCCAAGTTCAATGGTTCCACGGAAGGCGTACTTGTTGTTCTTGTCGCCAACAAGATCTGGTTGCGTTTGCGGCACAAAGTTGAAATCACTTAGGCCAATGTTGCGTGTTTCAAATGTTGGAAACATGCCACGCGATTCTTTAGAACGCAATGTCTTGACATCGCCAGGGCTGCTGACAAAGCCGGGGTACGCCAAGTTTGTCACGACTTCGCCGTGAAGTGTGGACGCTGGTTGAACCACGCTTGAGCGATCCCATGCTGAATGTGCCGGACTTGCCGGAGTGGGTGCAACAGGTTGCGAACGGGTGACGGGCTTTGGCGTGGGAGTTGGCGTGGGGGAAAAACTTGGATTGACGAAGTCGAACATTGGATGCCTTTAGAAAGTTGTGATTGAAAGAACTGAACTTGAAGTGTGAATGAGAAGATGTAAGAAAGAATCAGACGATTGAAACGCATGTGTCGCAAGCGTCTATAGATAGAACGGATGAATGTTGAAGTTGTGACAGGGTGAATGACTTACTGGGGAATAACAATGGAGCCACGCGAACGAGTTCTTGAATTGCGTTGAATCCAGGACATGGAAGTGCTTGGGGTAATGGGCTGCGCAATTTGCAACTCCATTTTTTTGGCGATCTCTTCAATGTTTGGATTCGCCGTGAGACTTTTCCACTCGCCATCTTGAAAAGTGAACTTATAGCGAGGCTCCGCGATTCGCATGAACGGAAAGTTGGTGGCGCGGCACTGCACGATTTGCTTGACTGGAAATTCTGGAAATGGCCGCAGCACTCGGCCGCAAATTTGCACGGCGGGTCCTTTTGAAGACGGCCTGCAGAAGACGGTCTTCATTTGCGGACAATCAAATCCTTCGGCAAGCACAAGCATGGAGCACAGCACATCTAATTTGCCATTTACATAGTCGGCAATTTGCTGCTCGCGATCGCTTTCGCCGTCCACCACGGCGGCACGGGCGCCGCCTTGAGTCAAGATGCGGGCGCATTCATCGGCTTCTGATTTGAAACGAAAGAACGCAGCGGACTGGCCCCAACGTTGCGGGTCACTGAGCCAACAACGCGCCACGGATTCCGGCGTGTATTTATCCAAGCAGTAATGATCGAACTTGCTCAGCCAACCTTCGCGAATGAGTTCGCGAATACTGACGTCGCGAATTACTTTTTCAAAGCACAACTTGATGCGGTCCTGGCGAAATGGCGTGGCGGTTAAACCAAGCACCAACTTTGGACGCATCATGGAATGCAGCGAAGCCATGCTCATGGCGCCGTCGTGATGCGCCTCATCGACAATAAGTAGATCAACCTCCGGCGGCGAGCGGTCGAACATGGAAATAGTTTGCATGTCAACGTTGAAACCAAACGCAATATTTTCTTGCGAGGCCTGCGTGAGCAAATTGCGACGCATGGCGGTCCAACCAACTCGGAGCCCATAGGTGCGTTGCAAAATACTGGCCGTTGCCAAGCCCATGAAGGTCTTGCCGGAACCGGTTGGACTTAGAACCAAAGCTGAACGCTCGTTGGAGCGAAAATCGTGATTCTTGGAATCATCTGATTTTGCTTGGTGTTTGCCAGCAAATGGATCGCGTTGCATGGATTGCCCAAGGTCTGGACAAATCTCGGAGTTACGAAGCAGGTAACCAAGAGTCTTACGAATCACCCGGGTTTGATACACACGTGCCCTGTGTGACGCGGTTTCTAAATTTGCAATCAGCGTGCCGGGGTCGGAAAAATCCATGCCCGCGATTTGTGAATGGTTTGTCGTCATTGGTCAACAATGAAACGCTTCATGCGAACTCTTGTGACACTTTGAATCTGCATTTATAGAAG
>CAIWNO010000325.1 GCA_903914045.1 uncultured bacterium
ATGTGATTTGTGGATTGCCAGAAATTTTGGCGTCCGTGTTGTAGCCAGGAATTCCATTACTCCAGTTGGATGGATTTTCAAATGTGCTGGTGATGTTTGGAAAGAGCCAAGTGGATGTGGCCGCGCCCGCTTCGTCCCCGTTCGGCGTTCCGTTTCCATCCGCATCGCACGGGTCGGTTTGAATGGCCGCGGTGTTGTACGAGTTGGCGGAAATGCGCAGGGCAGATCCGTGATTGATCACATTGCACTGACCGTACGTGTTGTCACCCCACGCGACAATATTTCCAGTGGATTGAATGGCAACAGCGTGCGAATTGCCCGCGGCAATGGCGGTACATGCGCCAAGATTTGTGGGAACGCTAGCCCATGTGTTGCCCCAGGTGACAACGGTTCCATTTGCCTTCAGAGCCACGGAAAATAATCCGCCTGCTGCCACTTGAGTGCATGCGCCAAGATTGGTGGGAACCATGGATTGACCAAGCTCTGGATTTGTTCCCGTATTGGTTGTGCCCGCGCCCCATGCCTTCACGGTGCCGCTGGGATATTGAATTGCCAAAGAGTGCGCAAAGCCGCACGCGATTTCACTGCATGAGCCCAGAAGTGGAGCGCCAGTTGGAGAAGTTGGAACGGTGGATTGGTTCCATCGATTGTCGCCCCACGCATAGACAGTGCCGTTATTTTTTATGGCCAACGAGTGGTAGAAGCCCGCCGCAATTTTTATGGTGTTGCCAAGAGATCCTGGAATTGTGCATTGTCCAAATGTGTTGTTTCCCCAGCATTTCACATTGGTAGTTGACTGCGTTGGAATTTGACTTTGCAGCGCCATGGAATGACCATCGCCCGCGGCGATTTGCATAATGGGATATTGGAAGTAGGGAACGGTGCATTGTCCAAATGAGTTGTTGCCCCACGCTTTGATGACGCCGTTGGCATCAACGGCGAGCGTATGAGTTGTGCCGGCAGAAATTTGTGAACATGCGCCCAGCCAATTTGGAACTGTCACTTGACCGTAATTGTCGGTCCCCCAAATAGCGACCACGCCATTGGTGGCAAGTGCGCTGGAAGTGAGCGCGCACAGAGTGGTTGCTATCACACTTTTTAAGATGGTGGTGTATTTCATATTGACAGCTCAAGGGGACCGGTTACGAACGTCGTAAACCTACTCCATGGGGTTCAAATTACAAATTATATTTTCCAATTTGCAGAAAATTACTGCCGATAACCCACGGCATTTGAAAGAAATTGTTTGTCGTTCTTTCAGTTTTTATTTAGACAACATGAAGTGCGCCGAGACCTGCTTGAACTGCTCAATGGCATGCTCAATGTGCGCGGGCGTGACATCTAGGTGCGTGACCGCGCGCAGGCGGGTGGGATCAAGCGGCAACGTGCGGACGCCGCGTTGCTCCAGGGCCGCCGAAAATTGCGCGGCGGTCGCCAGCGCGGGATCAATATGAATGAACACCATGTTGGATGGAATTGAGTTTGGTTGCGCATGCGGACGAAGGCCGGCGATGGTGCTGACGCCTTGGGCAAGTTGGCGCGCGTGCGTGTGGTCTTGCGCAAGGCGCGCAATGTTGTTGTCCAGCGCGTAGAGCGCGGCGCCCGCAAGCAAGCCGCTTTGACGCATGCCGCCGCCAAACATTTTTCGCAGGCGACGAGCGCGTTCAATTGTTTTTGTTGGGCCACACAGGGCGCTTCCAGCGGGACAACCCAGGCCTTTGGAAAAACACACGCTGATGGTGTCGGCGTGTTGCGTAAAGTCGAGCGGTTGGTAGTTGCCGGCCACGCACGCGTTCCACAAGCGCGCGCCGTCCACATGCACAATCAGTCCGTCGGCGCGGGCTTGCGCGCTGACGGATTTGAACGCATCAACGCTCCAGAATGTTCCGCCGCCACGGTTATGCGTGTTCTCCACCACCAACATGCGCGAGCGCGGAGCGTGAACGGTGTTGGGTCGGCGCGCGCCAGCGACATCGGCGGGCGTGAACATTCCGCCATCGCCATGCAGGGGCTGAATCATGCAACCGGACAGCGCGGCGGGCGCGCCAGTTTCATAATGAATAATGTGGCTGTCATGATGCGCGATGATTTCGTCGCCACTTTCGCACTGCGACTTGATGGCCAGTTGATTGGCCATGGTTCCGCTGGGCGTGAAGACCGCGGCTTCTTTTCCAAGCATGCGCGCCACGCGCTCCTCTAGTTTTTGCACCGTGGGTTCGTCGCCAAGAACGTCGTCACCCAGCGGCGCGGCGCGCATGGCGTGCCACATGGCGTCGGTGGGTTGCGTGACGGTGTCGGAGCGAAGGTCTGCGATGAGTTGGTGCGGGTTGGAATTCACGCGCACACTTTACGAGAGGAAGTCGATCGCCGTGAGGAGCCGGGCTATTTTAAATGGAAGCACGGCGTGGGGCTTGGAAATATTTACAACACGCTTGATATTTGAAATCTTGTTTGCAGTTTGTCGCATGGGATTTGCGCGTGGGAGTGATGCCAAAATGAAGAAGTGATTTTCGACTTTGCTTTCGACTGTGCTTTCGACTTTGCTTCGACTTGGTCTAGGGCGCCTTGGCCATTTCGCCATCAATGATTGGCGTAAGCGTGATGCCGCCCGCGTTCTCAACTTGTAATTCGTACGTCTGGCCGGTGGCGACGGGTTTGTACACGGCCTCGCCTTGCGCCACGCGCACGTGTTCGCGAGTGGCGGCGTCTGGTTTGGTGGCGAGCGACCAAAAATGTTTCCAAATGGCTTGCTCAAATTTTTGCGCGTCGCCCGCGGCGTAGCCATCTGGAATACCGCCGGGCGTATCAATGGGAAATCCATCTTTGGGATTCATGCAGTCGGAATACATGCGGCGCAGTAGAACCAGCGACCGACCGCGCAAAAGGTCGCCGCCAACAACATCGTCTTGCGGAAAGCGCACGGTCCATGCGTCCACAAAAAGTGTCGCGCCTGGAATGGTGTAGGTGCGCTTGCCAATTTCGCGACCTTGCTCGTTGAGCTCGATGAAGTTCACGGATGTCGAAATGGAACTTGGATCCACTTTGGAAATGTCGCTGGTGGTGAGCGGTTTTTTTTCTGGATCGTTGGTGAGAAATTGCGATTGGATATGGATGCGCGCGAGACGGCGATTTTTTCCAAGGCGCTCCGCCATGACTAGGCGAAGTTCTTTTTGTTTTTCAATCTCAACTTCTAGGCGCGCCACCTCGCGTTGCAATTGAATGGTGCGTGTGATGGACAAAGCCAGCCACCCGCCGCCCACAAGAAGGGCAAGCGCCACGCTGAGAGTCAGGATGCGAATGATGCTGCGCATGAGTGGCAACATCGGCAAAATTGCTGTTTGAGCCCTAAAAGTTGTTGAAATTGAGGGGGCGCGGCGTGAAGAATTGACAATGCGCGCGCTGAAAGTTTGTGCGTGCGTTATTGAACTGCTGCAGCGTGCGGGTTGCATCACTGCGGCTGCAATGAAAAGAATTACGCCAACATTGGAAAGCGTTACGCTTTGCCGCAGTGGCCCAAGACTTTAAGAATGAATACATCATGGTAAGCCAAGCGGTGAACGCCGCTTTGTTGAGCGACGCGGTGGCGGGCGCGTGGGCGGGAAGCATGAAAGGGCAAGCGGGCGTGTTGGTTTCCGCGGGACCAAGCTTGTCAAAGAACGTGCACGTGTTGGCGGACAAAGTTTTTCTAGATCGATTTGTCATGGTGGCAACGGCCGCGGCGGCGGGGTCGCTTCGCGCCATGGAATTGCGGCCGCAACTTGTGGCTTCAACGCACGAGCTCAGCGACGCGACGCGGCAGTGGTTGGGTTCGTTCAACGCGAATTCGGTGCGCGCTCATAGGGATGATGCAGCGGTGGGTGGCGACGCGGCGTATGTAATTCATAGGAGCGGCGACCATGAAAATGTTTTTTATTCGCGCAAGGACGCCTCGGACGGCTCAGTGGTTATTTCCTCGCCGCCGAGTGTTGTGGATTCACTTTTGGGATATGTGTTGCTGCGCTATTTGGGTTGCGACCCGGTGATCTTGGTTGGATTTGATTTGGCATTCATTGATGGCGTGGCGCACGCCAAAGGCAACGAACTTGATGTGCAGTGGAGCACGCAGATTTCATCGGTGCGAAGTTGGGATTGGTGGCATACGCATCGAATACTTGGCAACTCCACGCAATTGCAACGCGAAACATTGACCAACGAAACGGGCGAGGTTGCCGCGGGCGCGTCCAGTGATGAGCGCGATGACGTTGGTGAACGCCACGAGCGCAGCGTGGTGACCAATTTGGCGTTGCGCAGCGAGCGCGCGTTGCTTGAGACGGCGTTTGCACACGACGTGGCGCTTGGATTGCGCGTGATTGATGCCACCGAAGGCGGCGTTGTGAAGCGCCACGCGGTGGTTGAACCGTTGGCGCACTGTTTGGCGACATACGCCACGGCGCGCAATGCGAAAGTGAAGTGGGGGCTGCGCGGCAAAACAAAAATATCCAAAGCGCCAGCGCAAGATGCGGTGAACGTGATCGGCGTGGTTGATGATGGCGCGCGTGTGGTGGTGCTAGGCGCCAACCACTCGCAACATGGCGCCGTGAAACGCGACGCGCCGCGAATTGTGGCCGTGCTTGCGATTGACCCACTGCGTGGCGGAACGGGCGTTGAGCGCTCGCTGGAACTTGAGTTTGGCGGGCGTACCGTGTTGCGGCGCACTATTGATCGACTTTTGGAGAGCGATGAGATTGAGCACGTGTGTTTGGTGGCGCCAGAAAATTGGGATCATCGCGCGGCGCTTGAAGGCATTGAACCAAGTTCGCATTTGCACATTGTGTACGCGCCTGAGCCTGTGTTTGGCGCGG
>CAIWNO010000326.1 GCA_903914045.1 uncultured bacterium
ACAGAACAAACGAGCCAGGGACGGCTCGTTGAGAAGGGTTTGATCCGCCAAGGATGGCGGCAAGGACTCTGGAACCCTGTTTTTGGGGTTCTATCCGTCGTCGCCCCCGTACCGTGACCCGGTACGGGGGCGTTTTTTGTATATGAAATTAAATTGGTGTGTGTAGACTGATCGTTCGGAAATTTCCGAAACGCAGACTTGATCGCATGGATTCGCGGAGGCTTGGAGCACCGCGGCGAAATGGTCTAAGGCAATGAGGTCCTACGCAATGTTGGTCATTACCCGTCGAGAAGGTGAAGAAGTTGTAATAGGCGATCCCGCGGCGCCGCTGGGAATTGTTCGCATTGCCTCCATCAAAGGCGATCGTGTACGAATTGCCTTTGAGTTTCCGCGTGAAATTCTTGTGCATCGGCGCGAAATTGCCAATCAAATCAATTCGGCTGAGCCAGGCAAGAACGGCAATCCTATTGTCGGACAAATCCGGCCGGCCTCTGGCGGCGAAACGCCGTAACAATTTGAATGTTGGTTTGAATGCGTGGCGCGCATGTCAAGCACATGCCAGGTGGCATTGCGCCTGTTGATGGCAAGTATTCGCCGCTAGACTTGCGCCATGAAATTGAGTTCATGTGCATGGACTTGGATGAGGCGCGAGTTTGTCCCACACCTTTGGCACGCACGGAGTGTTGGCAGAACATCAACATCATTCGCCTTTGGTGCTGTTGGAATCTTTGCCAGCATGGGGGTGGTGTGCGCCATAAGCGCGTGCGCGGTTTCGGCGGGCAAAGATCCAATGAAATCCCTTTCCAATCCAGGGTCATTGCCAGTGGTGCAAGTGGCGGCCATGGAAAAACTGGATCAGGAGCCATCGCCCGAATACATCTCCGCGTTGAAGCGAATCATGTGGCAACCAGGCTTCGCGGAGTCCACGCGACTAGAGGCTTTTGTGCGCTTGGTGAAACTAGATGAGCCTGGCTTGAAAGAAATTGTGCGGCTGCAATTGCCAAAATTAATGGCGTTGGCGTGGCGGCAAAAATTATGCGAACTGATTGTCGAGCATCATTGGGTTGACATGACGCCAACACTTGTGCGCGCGTGGAGCGTTCCCATGGCCGCGTGGATTGAGCAAGACAAGGACCGGCCAGAACGAATCGCCATTGAGCAGCTCAATGGAAAAGATCAGTTGACGGATTTGTTGGTGAAGATGTTGGTGGAATCCAATCCGATCACAGAGGCGAACTTGCGATTGCGATGTTGGGAAATGTTGCAGAAGATTGGGCAACGTGAGCGCTTGGTGAAGTTGCTGGCGGACGCCTCCGTGAAGCCCGACGATCGGTTGCTTTCCAATTTGCGAAGTTGCGCGGGCGAACTTGGAATTGTGCCCACCACCAAGGAGGAAATTTTGTGGTTGCAAGCGTTGCTTGAAACCAAAAACATTGCATTTTGGGCGCAAGCCAAGGCCGCAACCATGCAACTTCCGCCTGATGTGCGCGCCAAATTGGAAATTCGTGAGCTTCCCATCGCCGTGGCGGTGTCCACATTCAAGCCGGAATTGCTTTCAAAAACACCCGCGGAGTTGTATCAACTTGTGGATGCGCGCCGTCAAGCGAAAGGCTCGCGCATTGTCAGTCCAAGTTTCGAAGGCTACGGCGGCGATCACACGGAAAATTTGTATGAGATGCGCAACAAACTTTCCTGGGGCGACTTGGCGTCCATGGCCATTGCCATGGAAATTTTTGACTCGCCCATTCTGTGCCAGCAAATATTTGATCTTGCCGATCGTGACATGGCCGACCGCGACACCGAGTATGGCGGCGTGATTCGTATCAAGAGCGATGGCAAGCCTGCGATCGAGGAAATGAAACCGCGGGTGCAGGGAAATGATTTGCGCTATGAAGCTTCGCAGAAGATGTTTGACAACGCCTACACCGGATTGTTTCATTTTCATTTGCATTGCCAGAGTTACGACAACATGCAATATGCGGGGCCGCATTTGGGCGATTTCGCCTACGCCGAAAGCACGCGCGCCAATTGTTTGGTTTTTAGCTTTGTTTCCCGCAAGGAATTGAATGTTGATTTTTATCGGCATGGACCAATGGTGGTTGATTTGGGTTGCATTGCGCGGCCAAAGAAAGAGGGTTGATCATGCAATTCACCAAAATGCATGGGCTTGAAAATGATTACATCTACATTGACACATTCCAAGAGCAAATTGCAAATCCTGCCGCGTTGGCGCGCGCCGTAAGCGATCGTCACGCAGGTATTGGAAGCGATGGTTTAATTTTGATTGGTCCCGCCGACGCGCACGCGAATGCCGATGTGCGCATGCGCATATTCAACGCCGATGGAGGCGAGGCGCAAATGTGCGGCAACGGAATTCGC
>CAIWNO010000327.1 GCA_903914045.1 uncultured bacterium
CGAATGTGCACGCCTGGATTTAGAAACGCCAACTCGCGCAGGCGATGTTGCAAAAGTTCGTAGCGCAATGTGGTGTCAGGAAAAATAGTTGGATCTGGTTTAAAAGAAATGCGCGTGCCCGTGCTGCCACCCGTGCGCTTCTCAACCACATGCAGCGGCTCCGCCAATTCTCCGCGCGCAAAAGTTATTTTGTACAGGCCCGTCTCTTTAGACACTTCAACTTCCGTCCACTCGCTTAGCGCATTCACGCACTTCACGCCCACGCCGTGCAAGCCGCCAGAAACTTTATACGCGCCGCTGTCAAACTTTCCGCCCGCATGCACCTCCGTCAAAATCACTTCCACCGCGGGACGACCATTGATCGCGGGGTTCTCATGCTTCATCGCGTCCACGGGCATGCCGCGGCCGTCATCTCCAACCGTGCAACTGCCGTCCACGCTCAGCAGCACGGTGACATTGCTTGCGTAGCCCGCCATGGCCTCATCGATCGCGTTGTCCACGCACTCGTACACCAAATGGTGCAAGCCTTCCAAGCCCGTGCCGCCCACATACATGCCAGGTCGCTTGCGAATAGCGTCAAGCCCCTCAAGCACTTGAATGGAATCGGAGTTGTAGGAGCCGTTGGCGGCGTCTGAAATTGTTGGCGTCTTGTCTTGTTTGGTCATACTTGGCACGATGAAAAAGGCTTTCATTTGCACGTAAAGCGCGACACGTGTCGGAGGAAAAATTTCACCCGCAACGCCGTCTTTTTTGTGATGGTTTATTCTACGCTAAACGCCACTTGAAGGTGAGAAAATCGGCGGTTTTTCTTGTCATACTGCGATGTTTTTTATTCAAAAAATCTTGATAAAAACTTGAGAAAATTTACAAAAGCCCGTCCTGTAAACGCGTTCTTTTTCGCCATCATTTCGCCTAAAATTTCCACTCCACTTCCACGAATACAAGTTTGTTGCGTAAAGTCTGTTGCCTTTATTTACTTTCGACCGATTGAAAGCAAGCAATTCTTATGAGCGACCACGCCAATAATTCAGCGCCTACAAATTCAACTCGCCCAAACGAGCAAGTTTGCGCGCCTGAATCAGCGATTAAAAATCGCCGCGGCTTTCTGTCGCTTACGTTGCTCTTTGCTGCAGGTTGCGTTTCCAACACCAAGTCCGCGCGCATGCCCGATCCCGTGTGGCCCGACCTGAAAGATGCCACGCCAACCACCACCAATCCAAAACCCGCAATTGCCGCGGTAAAAACGCCTAAATCCAAAGATCTGGCCTTTATCATTGACCGCGATAGTTGGTGCCCAAGTTCTGGTTCCCCATCGGTTCCACTGCTTAATTCCATGCTTCCGGTGAAATACATCACCGTGCATCACGACGGAATGAGTCCGTTTCTTGCCAAGGATGAGCGCTCAAGCGCCTCGCGCGTGGAACTTATTCGCACGGGTCATCGCGGCAAGGGTTGGGGCGACATTGGCTATCACTATGTGGTGGATCGTGGTGGCCGTGTGTGGGAAGGCCGCGACATTAAGTACCAAGGCGCCCACGTGAAAGAGTGCAACGAAAATAATTTAGGCATTTGCTGCCTTGGCAATTTTGACGAGCAAAGCCCCAGCGACGAGCAAGTTGCGGCGCTAGAAAAACTGCTTAATGTGATGATGAACAAATACGGCGTTTCCGTCTCGCGCGTGAAGACGCATCAGGAATGGGCACCAGCGCACACGGCGTGTCCTGGTCGCAGTTTGCAGGCGGAAATGCGTCAAATGCGCATGAAGCGCCTTACTTTGCGTGATGGTAACGCGGCGACCCTGGCGTAAGCGCCTCAAGAGCCATTTAAACTGGTCGCAAACGTTACGGCGCCTGCTTTGGCGGTTCTGTAGGCAATTGCGGCGCAATCTGCTTAGGAACCTGCCCAGTTGCCGCACCGGCTTCCATGCCAGCCGCCTGCCTATTCGTCTTGGCGCGGCGGTCATCGGCGGCCAATTTCTCCTCAAACTTTGGATCGTTTTTTTCCTGCTTTTGCACAATTGTCCACATTAAAAACGCAAAGGCGCCCATGCTAAGAAAGGTGAAAGCGATTGCGGTGACGGACATGCGAAAGAAGGTATCCGAAGAGCCGCGTTCATTCAGAACGTTGCATGCGGCATTTCACAAACATTTCACATCAAAATGAAATTGTCTCTAGCCATGCGCGGCAAAAACAACAACGCCGCCCATTGAAGGCGGCGTTGTCATTAGGTCATATCAGTAAGCGAATATTGCCAAACTATTATTTTTAGCGTCGACGACGGGCAACCAAGCCAGCCAAGCCGATCAAAGCCGCTGCACCAGGTGCAGGAATTGCATCAGCATTGAATTGGAAGTTGTCCATGCGGTTATTACCCGTTGCGGATGTAGCACCCGTAAAGGTGACGCGCATGTAGGCGGTTGCCGCATTATTTAAGCCACTTGCAAGCGAAAAGCTTGAAACTGCAAATGAGGCTGGGAATGCGCCTACGGTTGCAGCATTAAACCAATTGGTTCCATCAGTGCTGTAATCCCATTGTTGAACTGTGAAACCTGAAGCAGTTCGTTGCACAGCGTAGGAAACAGCCAAATTTGACAAGCCAGACATACTGAATTTAAACACCATGGCTTTGCCGTTGGCTCCGAAAGTTCCTGCTGGCACACTCGCTGCGCCTCCAACAACAGCGAGAGCCGCGATACCGGTAGTCACTGTTGACATGCTGCCTGTTGCGTTTAAGGCTGTTCCGCCAAAGCCGTTGATTTCTGTGCTGGTTGTTCCAGTTGCTGGCTCAAAGAAATTGCTTGAACCATTGCTTCCATCCAGATACAAAGATCCAGATCCAAAGTTGGCCACAAACAATTTTTGAGTCGCTGGCGCTGCTAAAATCGCTGTTCCGCCATTTGTGGTTGTTTGGAAGTCCCACTGGGCAATCATGCCAGCAGAAACAGTTGACGCTAGCACGCTGCATAAACCAGCTGCAAATAGACTTGCTTTGATCATTGTGTAATCCTTGATGTTTGTGAAAGGGAAAGGGAAAGGGAAATGAATTTGAAACGCGGTTAAAGGGAGCGCTTCACCTCTAACTTGCCTCAAGAATTTGGTGAGGCAAATAAATTGTTGAAAATAGTTGATTTTAAATTTTTTTCTTTTTGGCTACAGCGCCGAGTATGAACCAGAAAATTTGTTATAAGACTTTGATTCGCGCAACCACAATTCCAAGACATAAGCACATACTTGACCAATGACAAGAAAGGCACAAGCACAGCCATGGTTTGCGTTCTATGCCGCGGCGGCGTTGTTTGCAGGCGTGCTGTCTCTATTACTGGTTGCCACAACCCCCGCGCCAAGGGCAAATCACCCCGACATGTCTGTGCCAATCTTGATGTACCACCATGTTGGCGATTGGGGCGCGTCCAATCCCGCATGGGCGCCCTATGTTGTAAAGCCGCAAGAATTTGCGCGGCAGTTGGACTGGCTTGCGGCGCATCAATTTCACACGATTACATTTCAAGAATTACTGGCGTATCAGTCCAGCAATATGCGGCCGCCGGCGCACAGCGTCATTCTTACTTTTGACGACGGATGGGCGGAGGATGTTGACATTGCCAAGAAATTTCTTGCGCCTCATGGAATGCGTGGCGTGTTCTTTGTGTACACCGGCGCGGTAGCAGAGCAGGACAATGGCTCTGGATATGTGTCGTGGAATCAAGTGCGCCAACTTGAGGAGGCGGGACAAGAAGTGCAGTCGCACACGGTTTCGCACGCGTCGCTAGACACGTTGGCGCCTTCGCGTTTGGAATTTGAAATGATCAACAGCCGCGACACAATGCAGGCGCATGTGGGGCATGCGGTTCAAGTGCTGGCGTATCCATTTGGCCATCATGATGCGCGGGTGATTCAGGCGACGCGCGATGCGGGATACAAGTTGGGTATTGCCGCAGACGATGAGATTGTCGCAGTTGAACCGCGCGAGCAGTGGGGCAACTTTCAAGTGCGCCGATTCAAGATGAGTTATGACGATGGCATTGATGTGTTCGCGGCGCGCATGGCGGAGCACGCGCAAAAATAAATAGCCCCAGGTTTCGGGGGTCTATAGAACTGGCATCTTGAAATAAAGGCGGGGGTGGCTTGCGCAAATGCATCCATTCTGAAATGAACGCGGTTGCAGTTTGCATTCGGTTGCAGCATGCATTTTGAAATTCGTCTTGAAAATCAAGATTGTGGTGGCGCTTGCAAAAATAAGTTGCGGAAAAAAGGCAGCAAAAGTTTTTATCGTTGTGAATCCATTTATGGTGCGTCTTCTTTGAAAGGAGGCCAAACAATGGTCGCGATTAAATCTTTACATGGGGGCACGGAGGCAGCAATGCAAGAGGGCGCAAAAGGCAAAGAGCAGCAGAAGCGCGCGCGCGCACAAGACGCGGGGGGGCGCGGCAAATTTGGCAAGGTGGGTGAGGTTCAGGCGCATGACCAAGTGAACCAACCAGCCGCATTGGCGCATCAAATGAATGCTGGCGAAGATGGGGCGCAAGATGCTGGCGAAGCGGCGCCGCCAACGCGGCCGCGCAAGCGTGGTTTACGGGCGGATGTTTCAAAGCAGCGCGAGAAGGCGATTGATCAATTGGTGGTCGACGCAACGGAGCGCGGTGATTGCGTGGATCGCTTTTACTGGATGCTGGTGTACGACCTGGAAATGGCGCCCATGACCAGCAACTTAAAGCAGCTCACGGATTTGGGCCTAGCGGTGCCGGCGCCCGATGATCTTGATGAGCGCGAGTTGCATGAGAAATTGTGGGAGGTGGTGGAGTCGCTTGGGGACTTGGGCGTGTTCCTTTTGCATACGGATGGTTTGAGTGATCGTGAATTATATTCCAGGTTGTTTCACGAAATCTTGACAGAGCCCGTACGTGATTTGCCACCAACCGAAGGCGTGAGTGAATTCATTGATTTGCTTGGTGGCGCGGCGCGGGCGCACGATGATGGAAATGCAAATGAAAGCGGTAAGAAAGTGGATCGAGATCGCTTCTTGCCCAAACCAGAAGGTGGCGAAATAAAAGAAGCAGAATAAAAATGAAAGGATCCAGCTCACCTCGAGCTGGATCCTTCAGGCTCGGTTGGATGCGTTGAAATACTTTGCATCGCCAAGCCAGGGTTGAGTGACTCACTCAACACATTGACTATCGAATACAAAAAACAAAATGCAAG
>CAIWNO010000328.1 GCA_903914045.1 uncultured bacterium
ACTTTGTCGCCGGGAAGAATGCGGATAAAAAACTTCCGCATCTTTCCACTGACGTAGGCGAGAATTTCTTTGTCGTTCTGCAAGCGCACCCTGAACATGGCGTCTGGCAGAGCTTCTGTAACTTCGGCGTCGAGTGTGATCTTGTCATCTTTGGCCATTTAGTTTGAGCCTTCCAAGATCGCGTTCACCGGAACGGCCGTGAGAACGCGGGCACCAGTGTTGGTGACCACAATCGTGTGTTCAAAATGCGCGGATGCAAGACCGCTGGCGGTGACGACCGTCCAGTTGTCCGCAAGAATTCGTGTGGCCACGCCCAGCAAATGTCCATCGCGGTCGGTGGCGGAAACTGAACCATCATTCATGGTCAACATTGGCTCAATGGCAATGGTCATTCCAGGAAGCAGAGTGAAATCGCGGCGCTCCAGCAATGAACGGCTAACGCTATTTGGCGCCTCGGGCCATTCATGCAAAGTGCGACCAATACCGTGGCCCATGAGATCGGTGACCACGCCAAACTTGGCTTCAATAGCCATGTTTTGCAGGCGTTCTGCGATTGTGCTCCAGCGCACGCCGGGCTGCACCAAATCAATCGCCTCTTGCAACATGGCTTGCGTGTGGGCAACCATGGCGCGAATTTCTGGTGACACATTTCCAACGCACACGGTCACGGCGGCGTCGGCGCACCACTCTCGGAAGCGAACGCCACAATCAATTTTCACAACATCGCCATCGCGAATCACGCGACTGCTTGGAATGCCGTGCACCACTTCATCATTCACGCTAATGCAAGAGCTTGCGGGAAACGCATCGCGCGTGTCGGACTTTCCGTAACCAACAAACGCGGCTTCGGCGCGGTTGGCGGCAATCACGCCGGCAATGACGCAATCCAAACTTGCGGTGGAAGTTCCAGCCACGCATGCGACAGTGGCCGCATGCAATGCGATGGCCGCAATGCGACCGGCCTCCGCCATGTGTTGAATTTCTTGCGCGGTACGCGTTTCACTTGTTGCGCGGCGAGTTGGTCGCAGATCGCGCGCGTCATCATTTGGACGCACCGCAACTGTGCCAGCGACAAGCTTGGACCACCATGCTGGCTTAGTCGTTGTGAATTGCGTTTCTGATTTGAATGCAGTGGTCATGATCGCGAACTCCTAATGCGCGGACCTTTGGAGTCGCTGCCTTTGGACAGGAACCCCGAGTAGTTGCGCATGACCAAGTTTGCCTCAATACGCTGTACCAAATCAAGCCCCACGCTGACCACAATTAATAATCCTGTGCCGCCCAAGAATTGGCTGACATTAAATGGAATGCCCAATTGTTGGGTGACAAGCGTTGGAATAATGGCGATAACAGCCAAGAAACCCGCTCCAACATAGGTAATCCGCTCCATGGTGCGCTCTAGATATTCGCTAGTCCAAGGTCCAGGGCGAATGCCAGGAACCATTGAGCCGTGGTCGCGCAGTTGCTTGGACATTTCATCGGGGCTGAATTGCACCGTGGTCCAGAAGTAGCTGAAGAAATAAATCAGCGCGATTTCAGTGACAACATATGGATACGCGCCGTGCTGGAAATTTTCCGATAGGAAATTTGAAATCCAAGACAGGATGCCAGTTGAACCCTCGGCTTGCGCGCGCGTGGAAAGCCATCCGAAAATGGCCGATGGAAACACCATGAGGCTAGACGCGAAGATGATTGGCATGACGCCCGCGTGGTTGAGACGCAGCGGCAAATATGTTTTTTGTCCGCCGTACATTTGGCGACCGGTGGTGTGTTTGGCTTGTTGAATTGGAATGCGTCGCTGAGCGACCGTGATCACAATGGCGCCGGCGGTGACCAGAATAAATCCGCCCGCAAGCAAGAGCACGCCAACCAGACCAACTTTACCTTCGGCGTCGCTGCTTTGGCGTGGATCAAAATTCTGCACGACCCAACCCACGGCGGCTGGCATGCGCGCAAGAATTCCGGCCGTTAAAATAATGCTGACTCCGTTGCCAATTCCGTATTTGTCAATTTGCTCGCCTAGCCACATCAGGAACAAACTTCCGGCGGTCAACGCGCAGAAACCCGCAACATAGAACACGATCAAGTTAGCGCCGGTTTCAAATTGTGGCTGCACCAAATTTGTTTGGCGCAAGTAACTCAGCCACATCCAACCTTGGAACACGCACAAGCCAACCGCGGCGTAACG
>CAIWNO010000329.1 GCA_903914045.1 uncultured bacterium
CAATAATTTTTCGCACATCAAAGCGCAACGCGGTTGGACTTGTAATGTGATCAATCACAATCAAGCGCGTGCGCGGCGTGATCGCGTTCAAGATGCAATTCATGGCGTGATCCTGATCGCGCACGGGCAACGCGATTGGAACTTCCACCACGCGCGCGCCAGTTTCTTGCGCGCGAAATTTCATGGCTTGACGCACCGCGTTGTAGACGTGATCGCATGTGAGCAATTCATCCCCCGCTTCAAAGCGCAGCGAGCGCAAGACCGCGTTCACACCCTCGGTGGCGTTGGTGACAAGTCCAAGATCATTCGCCTGGCAACCCACAAAGCGCGCCAACGGTTTCTTCACCGCCGTCAATGATTCAATATTGCGCCGGCCAATCCACTCGATTGGATTGGATTCAATGCGCATCCGCCAGGCTTCTTGAGCTTGGCGAACGACCCTTGGCAGTGAGCCAAACGAACCATGGTTTAAGAAGGTTAGATTGGGGTCCAAGGCAAATTCAGCCTGAATTTTTGGTCCAAATGGCTGCGGCGGCTGGATTGCGATAGACATTTTTAAACTTTAACAGACTTTTTGACAGAAATTTTGGATGTTTTTGATTGATCGTGCTTTGTTTGGCTAACATGTGCCTAACAAATGTACAGAACAAATACCGAACCTGCCGATGCATCTCCAACTGCTCAGTTCAAACCCCTGGAGAAACCAAATGAATCAATCACACGCAACAACAATTTCAGTCGCACGCCTTGCAGCATTTGGCGGGCTCGCACGCCTCTTTCAAAGCGTCGAATCCATCAACAGCGCATTTGCGGGCACTCACAAATCAAGCCGCCAAACCACTTCACAGGCGCAAGTAACGGCAACCGAAGAACCCCTGCTGCGCTTTGGTCCAGGAGGATCATTTGTGACCAATTACCACACCTATCGCGGCGGACTCATGGTTGTGGCGGGCCAAGCAACTGCCGGTCAGAAATCGTTGGTGCGCGAAGTTTCAGATTGGTTGGAACGCGCCTTGGGAATCCGCCGATGGCGTTGGCAGGAACACGGCGCGCCAACATCGCAGGCAATCAATCACACGGTGCAAGAACCTGTTGTGGAAATTGCGCCAGCGCATGCGCAACCACCGCATGCCACTTCGCGCAATTCATCTTCTATCGCTTTGAATGTTTCCAATTTCACATCGTCTGGCAACGCTGGTCCATCGCCTTGGCGGCATGGTCGCTGGTCTGCCCAACTCTCCGTTTCAAACACACTCGCAAGGACTTTGCAACATGTCAATGAGCCTCACACCGCAACAAATTCGCATCTTCCGCTTTGTGCGGGACTACCGCAACAGCAAGGGCTATTCCCCGACCATGCAGGAGATCGCCAACGAACTCGGCGTGAGCAAAGTCACGGTCTTCGAGCACGTCGAGGCGCTGATCGAAAAGGGTGCGCTGGTGCGCACGCCCAACAAGGCTCGCTCTTTGGAAATTGCGACTGACGCGGAATTGCCGGACGAGCGCGCCAATGAACATGAGTTGCCGCTGATTGGCCGCATTGCGGCCGGGCACCCCGTTGAGAAATACGAGCAATCGGAAACGCTGCGTCTGGACACTATTTTTGGCACGCGCTTAGGACAGCGCGGCAATTTATTCGCGCTGCAAGTGGACGGCATGAGCATGCGCGACGAGGGAATTTTGGACGGCGATTATGTGATTGTGGAGCAGCGCAATGTGGCGCGCAACGGCGAGCGCGTGGTGGCGTTGTTGCCTGGCGGCGAAACCACGTTAAAGACTTTTTTCAAGGAGCGCGACGGCACATTTCGCTTGCAGCCGGCGAATCCGGAGTTTGAACCAATCATTGTGAAAGAGTGCGTGATTCAAGGAGTGGTTGTTGGCGTGCTGCGCCGCTATCAACGCAACTAATAATGTGTTGCGTTGCAAAGAGCGCGATTGAAATTCAATGACGGCGAATTGAAGCCAATGTTCTTACAGTGCCGCGGCTAATTCTTGAGTGAGTTTTTCAGCGCGGGCCACGGCTTCTTTGGCGTTGTCGCATGACATTTGTTTCACCAATGCGCTTCCAACAATGGCGGCGTCGGCGTGGCGGACCACGGCGCGCACATGTTCGGGCGTTGAAATGCCAAAGCCAACTGCCAATGGCAAATTGGTGAGGGCTCGGACGCGTTTCACAAACTCCGCAACTTCGGGCGCGCCAGTTTGCTCGCCAGTGATGCCGGCCCTGGAAAGCAAATAGACAAAGCCGCGGCACAGCGCAACTATTTTCTTCATGCGCTCTGGCGGAGTCAGTGGCGAGATCAACATGGACATGGACATGCCGCGTGCTTGCGCGGCGGCGAAGAGTGGCGCGGCGCAATCCAAATCAAGGTCGGGAATAATGATGCCATCAAAGCCGGCGTCGGCTAACTGGTGCACAAATTTTTCATTGCCTAGCCGCTGCACAATGGAAACGCTCACCATGGCCACAATTCCAATAGAAAGTGTGTCGCGGATGGCGGCCACTTCTTGCAAAATGGCGCTAGGCGTGGAGCCCTGCTGCAACGCCTGGTTCATGGCCTGCGCAATCACGGGACCGTCGGCGATTGGATCGGAAAATGGAATGCCAATTTCCACAATGGAACTGCCCGCTTTTTGCAGGCTTTGCAAGGTTGCGGCGAACATGTGTGGGCTTGGAAAACCCGCCACAACAAAGGGCATCAGCGCCTTGCGGTTGCCCGCGCGAAGATTTGCGAAGATGGTGTCGATACGATTCACACTTGGGATGCTACCTTTCATTACACGGCCTAGTAGCTCAGTGGCCCAGAGCTCCTGACTCATAATCGGAAAGACCTCGGTTCGAATCCGAGCTAGGCTATTTTTGTGAGCGACACCACCAACAGCAATTTCATGCGCCCTTGGATGCGTTGGTGGTTGCTTGCGGCGGGCGTGTACAACATTGTGTGGGGAAGCGTGGTTGTGGTGGCGCCAGATTTTCCATTTGCTTTGGCCAACATGCCCGCGCTTGCGCAACCCGGCCGCGCCATTTGGCAATGCTTGGGAATGGTGTTGGCGGCGTATGGACTTGGATACATCGCCGCGTCGCGCGCGCCTCTGCGACATTGGCCCATTGTGTTTGTTGGTCTGTTTGGAAAAGTCATGGGACCCATTGGCTTTGTGTGGAGCGCGTGGCAAGGCACCATTGCGTGGAAGTTTGGCGCCACCATTCTCACCAACGACCTGCTGTGGTGGATTCCATTTGGATTGATGTTGTTGGCGGCGCGAAGAGCGTGGGTGGCATCGCAGCGTTGATGCGTTGGTGCACCTTCAATTATTGCGCAAACCCGCGAAATGCCTGTCGGATATTCTTACAGGCGATGACCACTATCTCAATGTGTCCGTTACATTTCAAACGCGCGCGGTTATCGATCGCCGCGGCGTTGCCCTTGATCGCCACGCTTACTGTGTGCGCCGCCATGACCGCGTGCACCACCGTTTCGGGCACGGGCCGCAAGCAATTCAATGTGTATTCACCCAGCCAAGAAAATGCGATGGGTGCGCAGGCGTATCAAGCTGAAATGAAGGACGCCAAAGTCATCAGCAGTGGTCCGGTTTTTGATCGTGTGCAAAAAGTGGGCGCGCGCATTGCCACGGCGGCCAAGCAGCGTCACCCGGAAATCGCCAACACCATGGTGTGGAAATGGACCGTGATTGATGATCCGAAAATGGTCAACGCGTGGATGCTTCCTGGCGGCTACGGCGCCGTATACACGGGACTTGTGAATTTTGTGCAGTCCGATGATGAACTTGCGATTGTCATGGGCCACGAAGCCGCGCACGCTATCGCGCGCCATGGTGGCGAGCGCATGACACAAGGCGCGGCCGCGCAACTTGGCGCCACTGCCGCGGGCGTGGCCACCGACAGTGAAGCTATTGCGCAAGGCGCGGCCATGGGTTTGCAAGCGGGAATTCTTCTTCCTTACAGCCGCAAGCAAGAAAGCGAGGCGGATGAACTTGGTCTGTTCATCGCGGCGCAAGCTGGCTACGACCCACGCTCGGCCATCTCTTTGTGGCGGCGCATGCAATCGCAAGGCGGCGCGAAGATTGAATTTCTTTCAACGCATCCAAGCGAGGGCACGCGCATTGAATTATTACAGCAACAAATGCCGCAGGCCTACGCCATCTATAAGCGCACCCGCGTTGATGGCACCGCCACCGACGCCAAGGATTTTGCCAATACAAAGCCGCCGGCTAGCAAATAGCGCGCGCCGCGTGTTTGCGCGCTCGCTTGAGCGACCACTTTAAAAGCGCCGCGTTTCCAACCACGCTGATGTCGCTGCACGCCATGGCGGCCGCTGCAATTGCGGGTCCATACGCGCCCAACAACGCGAATGCCGCTAGCGGAATGGCGACCACGTTGTAGACAAATGCCAGGAATAAATTCTGGCGCATGCAGCGCAATGTGGCCTTAGAAATATCAATCAACGCAGGAAGCGAGGAAAGCGTGCCGCCCACCAGCACAATCGATGCGCTTTCACTGGCAATGCTTGTGCCACCGCCCATGGCCACGCCCAATCCCGCCGCGGCCAACGCCGCTGAATCATTCACGCCGTCCCCCACCATCATGGCGCGCTCACCGTAACCGCGGATCACGTGCAGTTTGCTTTCTGGCGTAGCGTCGGCCGTGACCATGTCTTGATCAATGCCGGATTCATGCGCAATACGCAGCGCTTCTGTGCGGCGATCACCAGTGATCAATCCAATCTTCATGCCAACGACTTGCAATGCTTGAATAACCTTGGGCGCCTCAACGCGCAACGAATCAGCCAATGTGAAGCGCGCCATCGCCGCGCCATTGATCAACAACACGCACGACGCGTTTGCGTCGCGGCGCATCTCAACACTTTGTCCATTGATCTGCGCGCGCACGCCAAGTCCTGGCGTTGATTCAAAGCGCGTCGCCGCGGGCACAACAATATTCTCTTGCGCCGCGCGGCGCAGAATGGCGCGCGCAATTGGATGTTCGCTGCCGCTTTCCACCGCTGCCGAAAGTGCCAGCGCTTGTTGCAATGAAAGCGCATGCTGCGAAGTTGAAGTTGCCTGCCCTAAGGCTTGCGCATTCATGTGTTGCGAAGTCGCGTTTTTTGTTTGCGCATCATTGTGCAAATCACTTGATTGCGAGGTCGCGTTTTTTGTTTGCGCATCATTGTGCAAATCACTTGGTTGCGAAGTCGCGTTTTTTGTTTGCGCATCAATCGACGCATGGCTTTGCAAATCACTTTGGGAATCGCTTGGTTGCGAAGTCGCGTTTTTTGTTTGCGCAACACTTGGCTCAGTAGCGAGCAACAACTCAATGTTGGTCACCACGGGCTCGCCCTTGGTCAGCGTTCCAGTCTTATCAAAAAGAATTGTGGCGATGCGGCCAGCCCGCTCCAGCGCGGCGGCGTCCTTGATAAGAATGCCGCGCAAACTGGCCTCGCCCGTTCCCACCATGACTGCCATGGGCCCGGCCAAACCAAGCGCGCATGGACACGAAATAATCAACACGGCCGTGGCCGCCATAATTCCAGTTGGCCACGAACCCGCCACGCCCCAACCAATCGCGGTGGCCGCGGCGATCACAAGCACAAGCGGAACAAACACCGCCGCCACGCGATCGGCCATGCGCTGAATGGGCGGACGACTTGTCTGCGCGTGTTGCACCAAACGCGCGATGCGACTGAGCGAAGTGTCGCGCCCAGTTGTCGCGGCGCGCACATGCAACATGCCACTGAAGCACATTGTTCCAGCACTCACGCGCTCGCCCAAAGTTCGGCGCACCGGAAGCGGCTCACCCGTCATCACGGACTCGTCCAAGTCAGCCTCGCCAACTTCAATCACGCCGTCAATGGGAACGCGTCCGCCTGGACGCACCATGATCACGTCCGCGGCGCGAATGTCCTGCGATTGAATGAACTCGCTCTCGCCCGCCGCGCCAATGCGCTCGGCTTTTTCCGGCTGCAATTCCAGCAATTCGCGCACCGCCGCGCCCGCGCTCTTGGTGGCCTTGGCCTCAAACCAATGTCCCAGCGAAATAATCGCAAGCAGCGCGGCGGCCTCGCTGAACCACGTCGACTGATCTTGCAGCGCACCCATGCGTTGCGCGATAAAAATCACAAGGCTTGCCATATACGCCGTGGTGGCTCCCAGCGCGATCAACACATCCATGTTGGTGCGCCACACGCGCAGCACGCTCCAGGCGCTGCGCCAAAATCCGCTGCCTACCAACACCATGGACAATGTGCTGCCAATCAACAGCGCGATATCAACCGCGCTGTTGTGAATGTGTTGCGACATGGTGATCCAGTGCAGCGACTCCATTGGAATCCACAGCGCGAAACCAATTTGACTTCTGCGGCGCCACAACAATTCCACGCGTGATTGCGCGCGCTCGGCCTCTGCCTGCATGAGCACTGGATCAACAATCGCATCCATGCGTTGCGCTTGATAGCCGCTGCCAACAACCACGTCGACTAGTTTTTCATCCGTGACAAACGCGTCGGTTTCAACCGTGGCCATTCCGGAAAGATGATCCACGATGGCCTTGCGCACGCCCGGTTGCGATTGCAACTCTTGGGTGATTGCCGCGCTGCACCCAGCGCAATGCATGCCGTCGATGCGCAGAACATGCGTGCTCGCCGTGCTTTGATTGGCGGTTTCGTTGGTCATATCAAAGGCAAGCCTAGGGTCAATCTTGAGTCCGTAATGTTGGTCTGCACAGGCAAATCATAGAAGTAATTTGATATTTCACTTGCCCAAATCACATTTCGCACGCATACTGTGTTCACATGCTTGCCAAGCGCTCGACCGTTCATTTGCGACCAGCCGCCATTATTGCGGTGATGTTTCTAAGCGCCATGGCCGTGACCGTGCTTGCAAGTTCTGGCGTGGGAAATGCCCGCACCAATTGCTCCATGTGTTCATTCGCCTGCTTTGAGCAAACTCCCGCCAACGCCAAGAGCGCGTGTTCACCGCTGGGACAAAAAAACTCCAATCAAATTCATGTCGCATCAATTGATTCGACTGTTGCGGAAATTCCTGACGCCAAGTCGTCCTGGAAAATTTTGGATCTACCTCCGCCCACGCGTTGAACTGGATTGGCTTTGAGCCAACCTCGTTCCATTCGCAAGCGTTGAAGTAGTTCGTACAGTTATTCTTAAATTTACAATCCACACTTTTTGGCGCGACACACTTCGTGAAGCGCACTTTTTCTAGGAGTCACCCCAAATGGTCGTACCAATTTTCGGAGCACTTGCTCGCAAAGTCTTTGGCACTCGCAATCAACGCATGGTCAACCGCTATCTGCGCGTGGTCAGCGCCGTCGGCAAACTCGAGGCATCTATTCGCGCGCTTACCGACGCGCAATTGTTGGCGCGCACCGCGGAGTTTCGCCAGCGCATCACCGCTGGCGAGCAACCCCTTGCCCTGATGCCCGACATGCTGGCCACGGCGCGTGAGGCCATGGACCGCGCTGTCGGCATTCGAAATATTTTTAATCCTGCAAATCATTTCGATCCGTCGTGCTTGCCCGCAGACGTGCAGAAATTATTTCACAACACCAAGGCCATCATGGACGCCACGCCCGCCGCGAATCCAGACGGCGCGTTTTTGGGTGGCAAGGAACCCATTCCTAGTTGGCTGTTTATTGACATTCCAAATGAAATCTACGACGCGGTTCGCGTGGTGTATTCACAAAGCAAGCCGCCATTTCGCGCGCGTCCTTTTGATGTGCAAATTATTGGCGGCGTGGTGTTGAGCGAGGGGCAAATCGCTGAAATGAAAACCGGTGAAGGCAAAACCATTGTGGGTCCGCTGGCGTGCTATTTAAATTCATGCGAGAGCAAGCAAGTGCATGTGGTGACCGTGAATGATTATTTGGTGCAGCGCGATCGCGACTGGACCTTTCCGTTTTTCCGCGCGCTTGGCCTGACTGTTGGAGCCATCCATCCGCAGCACATGCAAAGCCAAGAGGAAAAAATCTCCGCCTACCGCTGCGATGTCGTGTACGGAACCACCGCTGAATTTGGCTTTGATTATTTGCGCGACAACATGAAGTTGCGCGCCGAGGATCAAGTGCAACGCTCGCGCGACTTCGCGATCGTTGACGAAGTGGACAGCATTCTGATTGACGAGGCGCGAACTCCGCTGATCATCAGTGGCTTGGCGGAGCGGCAACGCCCCCGCTACGAAATGGCAAATACGATTGCCATGAAATTGGCCGAAGCGCAGAAACCATGGACCGCCGCCGATGAAAAAGTGCAGGCTTGCCGCGTTGAAATGAGCTCGCTTGAAGGCGATATTCGTAACGCCCGCGACAAGGCCAGCATTCCGCAAATGCGCAAAGCGCAGCAAGAGGCGCGCGCGCGTCTGCCGCAACTTGAGGCCAAGCGCAATGAGTTCAAGCAATTTTTCGAGGTGGAGTTGGACAAGAAAAAAGCCGTGCTCACGCATGACGGCATTGGCGAGGCGCAACGCATCGCCAACATTGGAAGTTTTTATGTGGGCGAGAACATGGACATGCCGCACTTGCTTGAGCAATCCATCCGCGCGCACGTTGTCTATCAACTTGACCGCGACTATGTGGTGGCGCAAGACGCCGACGGCGACATGGGCGTGGTGATTGTCGATCAAAATACTGGGCGCAAGATGGTGGGTCGACAATGGTCCGACGGTTTGCATCAAGCGGTTGAAGCCAAAGAAGGCGTGAAGGTGAAGGATGAAACGCAGACCATGGCGACCGTGACCATTCAGAATTATTTCAAGTTGTACAAGCGCCTCGCCGGCATGACTGGAACCGCCGACACCGAGGCCACTGAGTTCCACGAGATTTACCGACTTGATGTGGTGAGCATTCCCACCAATGTTCCAGCGTGCAGAACTGATCGCCACGATTTGGTTTTCCTGGGCGAGAAAGATAAATGGAAGGCGATCATTGATGAGATCGCGCGCCTGCATGACATTGGCCGGCCAGTTCTTGTGGGAACCACCAGCGTTGACAAGAGCGAGAAACTGAGCGCCATGCTGAGCAAGGGTCCGGGCATCAAGCATGAGGTGCTCAACGCCAAGCAGCATGAGCGCGAGGCCGACATTGTCAGCAACGCGGGTCAACTTGCGGCGGTCATGGTGGCCACCAACATGGCGGG
>CAIWNO010000330.1 GCA_903914045.1 uncultured bacterium
CAAAAAATCAAAATAAACATGGTGAAACCGCACTCTTGGGCTAGGTTGTAACACCCATGTTTACCCCACACTTTATTTCGTGCGTGCTGGCAAGCGCCGCCCTTTCCACCGCTCATGCCACGGAAAAAAACGCCGCCTCAATTCTGCCCGCCACCTCCAACACATCCGCGCTTGCAACGGCCACGCAAGACTCATCAAAGGCGACTGCTTCACGCAACTCCGTCATTGCGTCGCGCGCGCTTGACGCCACGCTTATTCCAGAACTCATGACGCTAACAACGGACGATCCCGCGCCCGCCGACATTCGTCCCGCGGGTTGCGAGCAACTTGTTCTTGCATCAATAAAAACCGACGAGTCGGGTTGGCAAACTCTTCTCTTTAAAAGCGGAATTGACTCCGCTGATGGCGGAACCGGCAGCGGCGTGCTTGTGATTCGCGGCGATGAAGTTTCTGGTTTCTTGCGCGGTGACGACGGCCGTCGTTGGCGAATTCTTGCAAGCGACACCGGTGTGTCATCGCTTGATTGGATTGATGAATCGCGTCTGCCGAATTGCGCTGGTTCGCCCGCGCCAACACCAAATCTAAATCAGCAAGCGCGCGCCGTGCCCATGAATGGTTTGGCCGCATGCGACACCGGTAAGCCGGTTGATGTCTTAGTGCTGTACACCACTGCGGCAAAAACCGCAGCAGGTGGCAAGGCCGCCATTGAAGGTCAAATTGCCGCGGCGTTTTCTAGCGCCAACTTGGCGTATCAAAACAGCGCAATGGCCGCGCGCATTACGCCAGTTATGGTTCTTGAAACTGAATATGTCAGCAGCGATTTTGGCACTGATCTTGATCGCCTTGCAAATCCAAGTGACGGCCAACTTGATTGGGCGCACGCGCTTCGTGATGTCACTGGCGCCGACATGGTGGCGTTGGTTCGCGCTAGTGGTGAATATTGCGGCATTGCCTATTTGCTATACGACAACACTGCGGCCGCCGCGAATGAAGTTCCCTTCAGCGTCACTTCCTGGGATTGTTTGTCCACGCAAACATTCGCGCACGAACTTGGCCACAACATGGGTTGCTGTCACGCCAATGGTGACGGTGGCGGTTGCACAACTGGTGGTCTGTATTCCTTCAGCGTAGGTTGGCGATTTTACGGCCGAGGTGGCGGACTCTATCGAACCGTCATGGCGTACTCGCCGGGCAATCGCATTGACAACTTTTCAAATCCAAATATTTCAGTTGATGGCACGCCAACTGGCGTTCCAATCGGTCAAGCCAATGAAGCGGACAACGCGTCCTCGATTGGCTTGACAATCAACACCATTGCAAACGCGCGTTGCTCGCGTGGTCCAACGCCTACGGTCGACTGCGATCTCAACGGTGTTGTCGACGCGCTTGATGTTGCGTTTGGTCGCGGCAGTGATTGCGACGGAAATGGCGCGCTTGATGCGTGCTCACTCTTAAACGCCGCGCCTTGCACAATGCCCGCGGCGCTTGTGTTTTGTTCCA
>CAIWNO010000331.1 GCA_903914045.1 uncultured bacterium
CGCAACCAACGAGTATCACCAAAGCCTGGGTTGCCAAGCGGATTTCCGTTGGGCTCGCCAGCAACAATAAAGTTATGCGTAACACTTGTGCCCATAGAAGACACGATTGTTGGCGTTATAAAGTCTGGCCAATTTGTCCAGGGAATTACGCTGTAAGGAGCAAAGTTAAAGCCGTCTGGAAATCCATCGGCGCCTTGGGTCAGAAGCGAAGGATTGGACGGGTCAACAATGCTGCTCAGTTGATCGCCTTGAGGTTGCGGTTTACCAGTTGCAATAGTTGCTTTGGTGGCCGACTCCACACCGTAGCGAACTGAATACATGCTGGGCGCAATTCTGTTTCCTGCGCTGTCGCCACCAATATAGTTTTTAGTCAGATCCGGGTTTGGTTGAATTGGCTTCACAAACAAGTGCATGGCAATCTCAGAAGCCAATTGTTTTTTAATCATGTCAACGCGGCGGTCATCACCACTGGCGTCCTGCATGGCGGCAGCGGTGCCGCGCTGCGATTGTGTTCTGGACAAATACGCCGTGGCGATCAGCACCAATAGCACCAACATTGCAGACACCAACACTAGGGCGTTGCCGCGGCGCCACTGGCATGTAAAAAATTTCATAGTGGATTGTGCTGATAAAGAAACTGAGGACGCAGAGTGTGAATGCATTGGTTTCGCCTTGTTTCTTATTGGAAACGTATCCTGTGAAAAATGTGTATTCAATACATGCTGGCGCGTGAATGATTTCATTCTTTATCCGCCTTTGGTAGTTCCACCACAAATTGAAAGACACGCCCTTGCGAAAGCACCAATTTGGGATCGTGCAATGTGATGGTGAAACGCAACGCGGTTGGCCACGGCGTGTAATCAGTTCGCAAAAGTCGTTCGCTGCCACCTGGATAGCGCGCTTCTGAATAGGGCTTGTCGCCATTGGGACCAAAGATGGCTTGATAGGTATAGACGGAATATTTGGCAGCAGGCTGCACCACATCCAGCGGAAAACCTATTCCATTACTGCCTTCAATGCGCGCGCAATCAATGGGCGGCGTGGCTATTGCAATTGTGTCCACGTCGAGCGCTGTAAATGGAATTATTTTTTTAGGATCAGTGGCCACAGTTGGTTTTAAGATTTGAATTGGAGTGGCGTAGGACGCAGCTCGCGGATCTGGCGGCACGGTGCCCGATTGCGCCAATTGAAGTGGCGCGGCTTTTGAGTTTGGTAGTGCTCCACCCAACATGGTTACGCCACGGCGCTGGGCCATTGGAAATATGGAATCGGGCAAACCAAACCACGGAATTTTTGCGACCACACCGCTGGTGATTGGAAAGGCACCACTGGGACTAGCCGCCGTTGGCATAAATGGCTGTACTGGCCAATTCACCATGCTCAATCCAGCCAGTGGAATATTTGAAATTGGCACAGGACGAATCAACGGGGAAGTATTCAACGTCGCTGGAAGTGTCGCTAGCAACGGCGTTCCATCTGCGGTTTGAAACTCAGCGGCGCCATTGCTCCAAGTCCAATCAATTTGTATGGAACTGCAATTGCCAGCAAGCAGCGGAATGCTCACCATGGAATCAGTGCGGTCCATGCTGGGCGCCACTTTTTCAGCGCGAGGATATCCCCACATTCCATTGGTTCGACCTGCAACATTTCCGCCAAACAACGAGTTAAAAATACGATTTCGAATTGAACCAAGTTTCATGGTTCCAGATGGATCCGCACCTTCTTGGTCAGACCAAAACAATCTGCTCTTGCTATCAAAGTTGAAATCTTTAGCCAAGTTGGCGGAAGTTGAACCTGTTTCAACAAACTTCCTGTACTCCGCAATGGATGTTGCCGCTATGTCAACACGCGACGCTGTGATGGCGCGGTTAGGAAACATGTTGTCATGAGGAATGATTAAGGTGGCTTCTGTCTGCCCAGCAGATGGCGCGCTGCCCGCGGACAATTGCCCTAATTGCGCAATGCCGGTTGCGCTGTTGGGTTTCATCTTGCTAGCTTGAAGGCTATGAAACAAAGTTGCATTTTTAGCATCTGGTGCCACTGATACTTGCGTGTTGCCATCATCCGCAAGCAAAATGACTTGGCGAGCCAACACCCAGTTTCTAGCTTCTGGCTGACCTGGCATATATTTTGTTGAGTTCACGGTGGTTGTGTCAAAGTTTGACGCCGTCATAGTTGGAGTTGTGCTCCACATCCAAGGAACTGGTGGAATGACAGTGGCAACGCTACTTCCCAACGTGTCTGCGTCAGGTCGAAGATCTGGATTGTTCACATCAACAAGTAGCGATGGAAATTGAAGACCATGACCCAAGCGAATCATAAATTCTTGCGAAGTAAATTCAGGTGTAATTGCAAGTGTTCCTGAAGGAAAGGTATTCACCGCGTACGCTTGTTCGGATCTCGCGCCGCCACGCGTGCCCAAATACACTTGGCTCACCTCATGTCCGCGGCCAAAGAACACAAGCTGATCGCAGCGCACAAAATCCGTGGTGGCGCGTGTGGGATCAAGCAGCGGCGCAGTTGAAGACACAGATGTAAAGGTGGCTCCAGTGATATCGCTGGTCACACCGCGTTGATATCGGTTCACATCATTTCGCACAGCCACGCATTGAATGGCCAGCACGCCGTCACGCGCAATTCGTTCAATGTCGGTGCGAATAATTTTCTCGACCGCTGTCGCAGTGGCCTGCAAGTCGGCGCTGGCTTCGCCAATGGCGGCAACCTTGCTGGTTGTTCCAAAAATTCTGGCCGTGGCAATAATGACCACAAGCAATACGGTTAGCGCGACAAGCAATTCAACAAGCGTGAACGCGTGGCGGCGCATTACAGTTCCTCCACGCATGCAAAAACTGGAAGCATTTGATTTCCGTTGGCGTCATAGGGTGGAACAAACCACAAGTCTTGTATGCCAAGCACTGCGTCACCACCCGAGCCAGGCGTGGCAAGCAAAGTCTCTGTTGTTGGATTTTTATATTTTGGGTCAGTATTTGTTGTTCGTTCGAACGCGTCTTTGGCGTCAAACAAAGCGTTTGAATATGGTTGGCGCGGAACAGGCTTTGCCAGAATCACTGGACCATCCGTATGCATTCGCCGACCTTCAATGACATGGTGGACATTGTTGAATTGATCAATACACCATTGACCAGGTTGTTGCCAAGTTTCAGCAAACGTTAAGGCTGATTCAGCGCTGTCGCCCGTTTCAGGACCGGTTCCCGGCACACCACAGTCGTCACGATTGGGAC
>CAIWNO010000332.1 GCA_903914045.1 uncultured bacterium
CGATACGGCGGTTTATCAGGCGGTTCTTGGCGCTGCCAGCCGTGAAAGTTGGTGCCCTCGTAGGCAATTCGAATTGCAATCTTGGGCATATGTGATGTATAGACGATTTCCAAATCTCATCGATTCCGCAAGTGGCTGCTATCCGATAACCGCGCACGAATTGGAGTTGACATGGAATGTGCGCAATCAATTCTCTTGAAAAAAAACACAAATTCTGAATAATTTCCTTTCATTTCTTGAAATCAGGAGTAGTTTCATTCAACGAATGGTTGAACCCGTTACGGCCGTAATGTGTGATCATTTGAAAAATTTTTCGGAGAATTTGAAAAATGAAATTAGCGTTGATTGCTTCCTTGGCTGCCCCGGTCATGATTTGTTGCGCATCCACTTTGGGGCAAATTACTATTGATGGAACGCTTGATGGAGATTACGGAAATCCGAAAGCCGCGCAAGTTGTTCATACTGGTTTCGGAAATGCCACTGACGGCGTGAACAGTTATGCCAACGGTTCCGAACTTGATTCGGCGTATGTCAAGATTGACGTAGCCAATGGCTTTCTCTATGTGTTCATGGCGGGCAACCTTGAAAGCAATTTTAACAAGTTGGATATTTTTATCGATAGCGTTCCAGGTGAAGGTCAAAATGAACTTCGCAGCGACAACGCGGATATTGATTACAACGGGCTGAACAAAATGGGTCGCGACGATGTCAACGGATACGCGGGCTTGAAGTTTGACGCGGGCTTCGCTGCTGACTTCTGTTTAATGACAACTCTTGGTGGCGATCCCGTCACACAGTACGCCAACATTGCTCAAGTGTTGACCAGCGGCGGCGGCGTGGGTGCTTACATTGGCAACGGCACGTTTAGTGGTCCAACAGGCCTGAATTTGTTGGACGATCAAGTGTACGGTTGCCAACTTTCCATCAATAACTCCAACGCTGGTGGCGTGAGTGGTGATTCTGCTAATCCAGGTTCTGGCTGCGGAGTTCTCACCGGAATTGAAATGAAGATTCCGCTTGTTCTGCTTGCGTGGGACGGTTCTTCGGATATCAAAGTCTGTGCGTTCATCAATGGTAATGGCCACGATTATGTGAGCAACCAAGTGCTTGGTTCTCTGCCAATGAGCAGCGGCAATTTGGGTGGCGATGGTATGGGTGGCTATATAGGAGGATTCCCAGGCGCTTTGCGTGGCGTGAATTTTGCTGCCATTCCTGGTGATCAATACTTCAGCGCCTTTGGTCCAGACGCCTGTGGCTTTTGTTTCGGCGACTTGGACGGTTCAGGTGAAGTTGATTCCGGCGACGTAGGTATTGTCCTTCTGGACACTGGCCCATGCGCTGGTTGCCCAACCGATCTTGACGGTTCAGGTGAAGTTGACTCAGGCGACGTTGGTCTGACGCTCTTGAGCTCTGGTCCTTGCCAATAAGTTGTGTTTCACGCTTGTTGAGCGGCAATGAAAGCCGCTACTCATTGAATGCAAACAAGTCCCTCGGTCTTCGGATCGGGGGACTTTTTTAATTACTTCAATTTCAAACGCTCGCTTGGTAGCAGTTCCGTGTCAATGAATGTCTACGCCATTCGCATTCCAGTTTCATTTTGCTCAAACAAATGCGCGCGAGTGAGATCCACCGCGACTGATATGGATTTGCCTTCTTGAATAGATGTGTCGGGTCCGCAACGAGCGACAAGGCGCTGTCCGGAAGTTTGCACAACCACATCCATGCGGTCGCCGTAATGTTCAACTGCTTCTACGGTGGCGGCAAAACCACCCGCGGCGTTCAGCAACACATGTTCTGGGCGAATTCCCAGCACCGCGCTTTGTGGTCCGCTTTGAGCGAGCGACTTCCACGCTTCGACCGCCCCTTGAATTTGCAATGATTTTGCAGCAAATGTGGCCCAATTGTCTTTCATAGTCAACGTGCCTTCCAACATATTCATGGTGGGAGTTCCCACAAACGAAGCGACAAATCGATTGGCTGGTTTGGAATAGATTTCTTGCGGGGCAGCAATCTGTTGCACCAAGCCGTCCTTCAGTACCACTACGCGGTCGCCCAAACTCATGGCTTCTTCTTGATCGTGCGTGACATACACCATGGTCACGCCTAGGCGCCTGTGCAACATGCGTAGCTCCGCGCGCATTTCAACGCGCAGTTTGGCGTCCAAGTTGGACAGTGGTTCGTCAAGAAGAAAAACTTTTGGTTCACGCACCAGCGCGCGGCCAAGCGCAACGCGTTGGCGTTGGCCGCCAGAAAGAGCGGCGGGGCGGCGACCTAGAAGTTGCGAAATGCCCAACGTTGAGGCGGCGGCGTTGACCTTGTTTGAAATCTCAATGTGCTCCGCACATCGGCCCGCGCGATAGGCGCTTGACATGATGGATTTCAAACGGCTTGGAAATGTTCGGCGGCGCAATAAACCAAACGCCATGTTGTCGTGCACATTCATGTGCGGATAGAGCGCGTAATTCTGAAACACCATTGCAATGTCGCGCGCCTGCGGCGGCAATTCATTCACCACCAAGTCGTCAATCTTCATCACGCCTTCGGTGATGGTTTCCAAACCTGCGATCATGCGTAAAAGCGTGCTTTTTCCGCAGCCAGATGGACCAACCAGCACGGTGAATTCGCCGTGGGCAATGCGCAGGTCAACGCCCTCCACGGCGCGCACGCCGCCAGGATAAATCTTGCCAACACGATCAAGAGAAATAGTTGCCATGCGAATGTCTCCGTTGAAATTGCGACCGCGTCAGCCATTGACGGCGCCTTTACCCAGGCCTTCAATGAATTGCCGCTGCGCCACAAGGAACAGCAAGATGCAGGGGATCATGGTCACCAGACTGGCGGCCATGAGTAGATTGACTTTGTTCACGCCGCCATATTGATTTCGGAAACTGTTCAGCGCCACGGCAAGCGTGGCTTGCTCATCGGAATGCAAATAGATCAACGGCGCCAGAAAGTCATTCCATGTGAA
>CAIWNO010000333.1 GCA_903914045.1 uncultured bacterium
AACGGACTGTAGACAAGTCCGCAGTGCAGCTCGCCTTTCACCATGGGTCGGTCATCAACAAATTCCGACTTGCCCGTGACATGCGTGGTGGCGGAATCATGCGCGGGCGAAACCACATCGGGCAGCAATGTCGTTGGCGAGAGCACGCCGGAATAATCGCAAATATGTTTCTTGGATGCGTCAGCCATGCAACACCTCGCTTGCATAACGCATGAACAACTTCGCGGCCGTTACGCGCCGGTACGCCGCGCTGCCACGCACATCCGACAGTGGCGTGATGGCGCTTGCAATCATGTGCGCCACGGCTTGCGCTTTTTCCATGGTGAAGTCACCAACCAACGCGGCCTCTATTTCTGGCATGCGTATAGGCGTGGCCGCAACGCCGCCGAATGCGATGCGCGCCGACACAACACGCGGCGGTGATTTCGTTTTGCGCGCGGCAAGCGACTGCAAGTCGTTGCTGGAATTGGAATGTTTTGCGCGCCCAGCAAGCGTGAATGAGAACGCGCCGCTGATAGCGCTAATGTCCATGTCCTTGCGCTGCGAAACTTTATAAAGCCGCAGAAATTCCTTGGAATCCGTGGCGTTGAAAGACACGTGTGTAATAATTTCTTCAGGCGTAAGCGCCAACTTTTTGTAGCCCACATATAAATCCGTAAACGCAATGTTGCGCTTATGAATTGGTCCCTTGCCGCCAGGTCGACTGGCAACATGCACAACCGCGTCCGCAATCAGCAAGAACGGAAGCGTGTCGCCAATGGGCGATGCGTTGGCGATATTGCCAACAAGCGTGGCGACATTTTTAATTTGCGGGGAGCCGAATAAATTTAGAAAGCTGGCCAACTCCGGCGCGCTTGTTTCACACAAGCGACGCAGTTGCGCAAGCGTGACACGCGCGCCCACGACAATGCCCGTTCGGGTTCGCTTGGCTTCATACAACTCATTGACCAAATGCAAACTCAGCAACGCGCGTGGCAATGGCTTGCCCTTGTTGGTTTGCACACCCATGTCGGTGGCCGCGGCCAACACCTTGAAGCCGGGGTTCTGCGCCGCAAATGTGACAGCCTCGCGCAACGAAACCGGCGCGAACAATTTTATGCCGTCATGTTCTATCAACAATGACTTAGTGGCCGTGTTCAGCGCGTCCGCAATCGGCGCGGGGTTGGAGTAGCGCCACGCCACCGAATGTTTTTCAGTTGCGCGCACCGTCAACGCCGCTTCCACAATTGGCGCATAGCCAGTGCAACGGCACAAATTGCCCGTGAGATAATTCGCGGCCATCTTTGCATCAATTTGTTGCGTCGCAATTGCGCCGCCATGACTTGCAACATTTTCGCGCCTGCCACTATCGCTTGCAATATTTGCGCGCGCGCCATTTGCATCGCCATGTTTCTCCAACATGGCACTGATGGCCATAACAAATCCCGGCGTGCAATATCCGCACTGCGAAGCGTGGCATTGCTTCATGGCCACTTGCGCGGGCGACAACTCATCGCCGCATTGCATGCCCTCCACCGTGACAATGTGTGAGCCATCCATTTGCGCCACCGTGACAATGCACGAGTTCATGGCTTGAAATTCAAGCGGCGCACTACGTGTGGCGTGGTCAGCGCCAACAATTGCGCCAACATTCGCGCCAACATTTGCGCCAACTTTCACACCGCCTTGGACGCCAACATCTACATGGGCATGCGCGGCAAGATCCGGGAACGCGCGCAGCACGGTGCATGAACCGCAGTCGCCCTCGGCGCACACAATTTTTGTTCCTGTCAGACCGGCTTCTTTGCGTAGCCAATCCGCCAACATCATCAGCGCTTCACGCCCGCGAATTTCGCGCCTTACGCCGTTCAAGTAGATCAACACAAAATCACGCATGTGCGATTATGGTAGCCAACCCCGCTACAACTTGAAGTTTTTCACCAAGGCGTCGGCGCCAAAGCGCAACACATTAATGTCCGATCCAACCGCGACAAATGTGTAGCCCCAATCAATGTAGCGGCGCGCTTCATCTTGATTGGATGTAAGAATTCCCGCAGGCTTTCCCACTAACTTCAGCCGCGTGACCGCGTCATGAAGCGCGGCCTGCACATCCGCGTGCGCTGGATTGCCAATGTGACCAAGCGACGCCGCCAAATCCGAAGGCCCAATGAAGACGCCGTCCACGCCGTCCACTTGGGCGATTGATTCCAAATTCACAAGCGCCTCCTTGGTTTCAACTTGCACAAGCAAACACATTTGCGCGTCGGCCAACGTGAGATAATTATCAACGCGCCCGTAATGACTGGCGCGAATCACCGGCGCCACGCCACGAATGCCAGCCGGCGGATAGCGCATGCTGGCAACCGCTAGCGCGGCCTGATCCGCGTTCTGCACATACGGAACAATAATTGTTTGCGCGCCTGCATCAAGCATGCGCTTCATCACCACCGTGTCCAACCACGCTGGCCGCACAACGGCGCTCGCATGCGTGCCCACAAGCGCCTGCATTTGCGCAACAATGTCGGGCAGTTCATTGGGCGCGTGCTCGCCATCAATCACAATCCAATCAAAGCCGCTGTCGCCCAACACCTGCGCCGCAATGGTGCTGCACAAACTGCTCCACAGACCAATCTGCAAACGACCTTCCTTCAGCGCCTTCTTGAACTTGTTGTGTTGCATTTCCATTGTGAGCGCATGGTAAATCAGTTTC
>CAIWNO010000334.1 GCA_903914045.1 uncultured bacterium
CGGCGTTTGCAGAGCTTGTTCGCGCGGGCAAGTTGCCTGGAAAGACCTATCGCATGGAGCAAACCGAGCAGGAAAAACTGCGCGCCATGTTGCGTTCTGGAAGCGACTCGCATGCGGCGCATTGAATTTCTTGGACCATCTTTAGTGGTGCTTGCCGCGGCGGGCGTGCTGTTGTTTGTTGGTCCCACCGCGGTGCGCCAAGTGTCGCAGGGCATGGTCGCTTCGCAAATGAGTTCAGCCGAGGCGCGTCTTCATTCGGGTTCAATTCTGGATCAAATGTCGCAGGCTTCGCGCGATGTCGCCGTACTTGTTGAGCCCAGCGTTGTGCATGTCAGCAGCTCGGGAATAATGTCTGGGCGCGGTGGTGGTCGCACATTTAATAATTCCGGAAGCGGTTGGGTGTATGACGCCGCCGGCCACATTGTGACCAACGCCCACGTGGTGGAGGGCGCAACCAGGCTTGAAGTGCAACTGTTTGATGGCGAGCGCCGCGAGGCGAAATTGCTTGGCGCGGATTTGCGCACCGACATAGCTGTATTGCAAGTGGATGCGCAAGGCCTTGTGCCCGCGCAACGCGAGGCGCAAGATCCGCAACAAGGCGACATGGTGTTCGCATTTGGAAGTCCTTTTGATTTTCGTTTCTCTATGAGCAATGGAATTGTGTCGGGTGTGGGACGCGCCGCAGGTATTAGCGAGATTGAATATGAAAATTTCATCCAGACGGATGCGGCCATTAATCCCGGCAATTCGGGCGGCCCGCTGACCAACACCAAGGGACATGTGGTTGGCATGTCAACAGCTATTGCAACAGGTCGTGGAAATGGCGTTTCGCAGGGGCAATTCTCTGGTATTGGCTTGGCCATTCCAATTTCAATGATTGACAATGTGGTGGACCAACTCATTGATCATGGAGAGGTGATCAAGGGGTACTTAGGAATTTCCATGCGGAACACGGAGGAGCTAGGGCGCATTCCAATACGCGATCCCATGCTGCAAGCCACCGCAAAAAATTTTCAAGGTGACGGCGTCGTTGTGGAGTACGTCAGTCCGCAAAGTCCAGCCGAATTGGTCGGGTTGCGCATTGGCGATGTGATCACACAATTTGCTGGTCAACGGATTGAAAGCGTCGCGCAGTTAAAGACCTTGATCGCTTCTCGTCAACCAAATGAAAGCGTAAGCGTGGATGCTTGGAGACCAAGTGTTGAGAATAAAAGTGGTCAAGCGTTCAGCGTGCAGGTTGTCATTGAACAACTCAAGCCAGAGACAAATTCCCAATTCATTGTGAATGTGTTGCGCAGCATTGGTGTGAAAAAATTAGCCACGTCCACCGAGGCCATGGCGCAGCAATTTCAGGTTCCATTTGAGCGCGGCGTGATGGTGGAGGAAATTGTCGCGAGTTCAAGCGTGGCAGCCATTTTGCCGCCAGGAACTTTGATTGTGGAGGTTTTTGGCCAGAAAATTGCAGGTTTGGACGATTTTTACACGCGTATCAATCGCAAATTGAGAAGTCAAAATTCTGCAGAACTGATGCTGGGAGTTCGCCAGCAAAATGGCGAAGTGGCGCAATTGCGAATTCCGCTTCCCTAAATTTATTTTCGAGAGTTACCATTCATGCCTATGAGCGCGCAACATTTATTGGAGGTTCGTGATCTCAAGACATGGTTTCCCATTCGCCGTGGAGTGTTGCAGCGCGTCACGGGACATGTGAAAGCCGTTGATGGCGTGAACTTTTATTTGGACAAGGGTGAAACATTGGGGCTGGTGGGCGAATCCGGTTGCGGCAAGACCACGGTTGGTCGCACCCTGTTGCGCTTGGCGGACCACACTGGTGGACAAGCCTTGTTTGAAGGCAAAGATATTTTTGCCATGAATTCTACGCAGCTGCGCGCGGCGCGGCGCAAGATGCAAATTATTTTTCAAGATCCCGGTGGAAGTTTAAATCCGCGCATGCGTGTGGGGCGCATTGTGGGCGAGCCGATCGAGGTGCACGGACTTGCAAGCGGTGACGAATTACGCGAGCGCGTTGAGCAATTGTTGGAGCGCTGTGGTCTGTGGCGC
>CAIWNO010000335.1 GCA_903914045.1 uncultured bacterium
AAAAGCCAGCCAGTCCGAGTCGTTGGACTCCAATGAATCGCTTCAGGACGCGCTGAAGGAATTGGCGTTGGAGCCAGGGCCCGAGCGCGAATTGTTGGCGGCCCTAAAGCGCGGTGATTTTGAAGCGGCGGCCAAAGAGGCTCAGAAACTGGCTGAACAAGCCAAAAGTTCCAATGCCGCGCAGGCCACAGCGGCCAAGCAGGCTCTTGAAAAAGTTGCCGCCGCGTTGAACAAGCAAGGCGCCGCCGAAGCGGCCAAGGCCACTCAAAAAATGGCAGGCGCCAATCAGAAAAGTGGTTCCAAACCAACTGCGGCCACCATGAAAAAATCTATCTCCAATAGTCAGCAGTGCAAATCCATGGGCAAGGCCTGCCAAGAAGCGGCGAATGGCAATATAAATAATTTAATGGACTTGATGAAGAAAGGATCGGCCGCCTCATGCAAGAAAAAAAGTTTGTATCAATCTCTCGCTTCTTCACGAAATGCTGGATCTCGTTCTGGTGGTTCCCGCGCGGGTTCTGGCCAATCCACTCCTCAACTTGCCGCTGAACCCGACGCGCGCGCGACGCAATTCAATAGCGAGGACATGATGAGCGAGTCCCAAGACCTTGATGCCGAGCCCATTGCGCGCGACTTTGTCCAAGGCAGTGGAACCAGTGGCGAAGTGGCCACACGCACACTCACGGTGATTGAGCATCAAGTGCAAGCGGGACTAGAGGAAGGTTCCGAAGAGGATCAAGTTCCAGCCGCGCTGCGCGAGGCGCATCAGAAATATTTCTCACAGTGGAAGAAAAAAATCGACCAAGTCAAATCAAATTCCAGCGCGCCAGAAGTCGCACCACAAGCCACGCCTGCGACCACGCCCACCTCCAACGCGCCCGCACTGCCGCCCAAGGCACCGTAGCGGTATGACAGAAACCCTACAAAACAAGGCATTCCGTGTGGATTTCATTTGAACACCCAAGTTGGCTGATCTTGCTTTTGGTGATCGCGCCTATTTGGTTCATGACGTTTCAAGGCTTGGATTTTTTGGTTTCAACCCGCGCCCTGGTGATAGCGTGCGTTCGCAGTTTGGTGATTGTGCTTCTTGTGGCGGCGTTGTCGCAACCAAGTTTGGTTGAAACAAGCGACGGAATTTCCGTGGTGGTGGTCGCGGACTCAAGTCAATCCATACCAACCGCCACGCGCGCCGCCGCGCAAGCGTGGTTGCAAGATCGCGCCGCCAATCGATCAAGCGCTCGCGATCGTGTGGGCGTGGTGACATTCGCCAAGAACGCTGAGATTGCCAGCAAGCCGGAAGTGATATCCAAAATAAATATCATGTCGCACTCGGATGACTTCACCGCAAGTGACTTGTCCGCGGGTGTTCGCATGGCTATGGCGCTTATGCCGCGCGACACGCGCAATCGCATTGTGCTTTTAAGCGATGGCAACGAGACATCTGGAAATATTGTTGAGGCCGCCATGCTGGCGCGCTCCGCTGGCGTGGCCATTGACGTGGTGCCGTTGCAAGTGTCCGTGGCCAACGACACCCTGGTGGAGTCGCTACGCGCTCCCACGCGCGCGCGACGCGGTCAAAGCATTGACGCCAAAATGATCATCCGCGCGCAGAAGCCAATTGACGGGCGAATTCGCTTTGAAATTGATGGTGAAGCGGTTGATCTTGATCCTAAAAACAGCAGCAACGCCATGGCCGTTCACTTGGACACGGGCCCCAATGTCATCACTATTCCTGTGGCTCTGCCGCGCTCCGGCGTGGTGCGCATGAAGGCCATATTTGAGCCGCTTGATCCCGCCGCCGACGCCATCGCGGAAAATAATGTCGCCTCGGCGCTCACTTTTGTTTCTGGCGAAGGTCGCATTCTGATTGTGGATGATTCCGGTGCCGAGACGCAGGCCTTCGCGCAAGCGTTGCGCGCCAGCCAACTTGATGTGCAAGTTTCCAACGCCACAGTTCTGTCGGATCCAACTGTCGCGGGAAGTTACGACGCCATTGTGTTGGCCAACATCGCTCGTTGGAACTTGGATCAAGCCGCCGACCGCGCGCTTGAAGTCGCGGTGCATGATTTGGGAGTTGGTCTGCTCATGATTGGTGGTGATCATTCATTTGGCGCGGGGGGTTGGACCGACAGTGAAACCGCCAAGGCGCTGCCCGTGGAAATGAATCCGCCACAAGAGCGTCAACTTCCACGCGGCGCGTTGGGATTGATCATTGATTGCTCGGGCTCCATGGGGAGTCCAGTTTCCGGCAGCAACATGGATCAGCAACAATGCGCAAATGAGGCCGCTATTGCGGGTATTCGCACTTTAACCGCGGGCGATCAAGTGACCGTGATTGCCTTTGATGATTCAGCCGCGGTGGTAGTCCCGTTGACGAATGTGGAAAACCCAGAGGCCATTGCCAAGCAAGTTCGCCGCATTGTTCCGCGTGGTGGAACAAATTTATTTCCCGCGATTGATTTGGCCGCCAAGGAACTTGAAGGTTCAAAACAATCGGTGAAACACATTGTGATTTTGACTGACGGACAAACCATGGGCGATCCTGCCGATGGCATTCGCATGGTGCAAGTGTTGGCGCGAAAAGGAATTTCTGTTTCAACTGTTTCCATAGGCGATTCCACCAATGATCCGTTGCTGATGGAATTGGCCAAAGTGGGTGGCGGCCGTTGCTATCCGGTGAAGTCGCAGAACGCGCAACTTGTGCTACCGCAAATTTTCATTAAGGAAGCCACCGTGCTCAATCGAAGTTTGCTGGCGGAAGGTTCGTTCGCGCCAAGCGCGGCTGGTCAATATCCGCCGGGTGTTGCGCTTTCCACATCCATGCCAAAAATTTCCGGCTATGTCATCACTGGACCGCGCGGAGGACTTGCGCAAAATGCGTTGGTGCTTGCAAGCAAGGACAATGCCGATCCACTTTTTTCCTGGTGGAATTATGGAGTCGGTCGTAGCGCGGTCTTCACCAGCGATCTGTCATCGCGATGGGGTTCGTCATGGATCACATGGAGCGGCTATCAACCTTGGTGCGCGGGGTTGGCGCGCTGGTTGTTGCGTCAAAGCGCGCCCATGGACACCTCCCTGAACACCCAACTTGATGGAGACAATGCGATTGTTGAACTGTCTATTCGCGAGAATGCGCAGGGAAATAGCGCCACAACCGTGGCGACGGCCAAGGTGTTGGCGCCCGATGGTTCGATGAGCACTTTGCCGCTGCGCCAAATTGCACCAGGACGATGGAGCGCAACATTTCCAACCGACGCCTCGGGCGCCTATCTGGTGAACGCCGCATTGCAGCAAGGCGAAAGCGAACGGCCGGTGTTTGTACAAGCCGCGGTGAATGTTTCGTATCCGCGCGAGTTCAAGTTTCAACGCCAAGACCTTGCCAAATTGCAGCTCGTTGCACAAAGTTCTGGCGGCCGCGTTCTGCAATTAGGCGACACCAACGTCACATTATTCGAGGCTGGCGGAACGCTCGCAGCGCAATCCATGCGTCAAGTGTGGGATATTCTTTTGTACGCCGCCACGCTGCTCTTTATTATTGATGTTGCCGCGCGTCGGTTGGTATTTGAAAAGCGCGCCGCTGGCGCTGGGAATAAAGTTGTTGTTGGACAAGTTGCGCAGGCGTGGAAGAAGGCACGACAGCGCGCCGCGCAGGACATGCCACTTGATGACAAGTCCGTGGCTTCAGTCACTGCAAGCGCCAATGGTGGCGGGGCGAAGGTTGGCACCAAGTCCAACATTGATCTGAATTCGCAACACGCCCTAGACAGCGAAGTTGGAAACTCCCAGCAAGCCACAGGCGTGGAATTGGAAGTTCCGCTGGATCAACTACCACCACTTGAGCGTTTACGAGAAGCCAAGCGCCGCGCGCGCGCTGCCGACGCATCACGCCATCAGGAGCCGCTGCCATGAGCGACACGGCAAATCAAAAACGCAATATTTCTGCGGAATGCGATGCATTTCGTGATATGGCGGCGGGCTGGAAAAATTCCATTTGCACACGCGTTGTTGGACTTGGTGATTCACTGGAGCACACCTTGTGGTGTCTGCTTGCCAACGGCCACATTCTTTTAGAGGGCGTGCCCGGTCTTGGAAAAACATTGTTGGTGCAAACCATTTCGCAATCCGCGGGACTTCGCTCCGCGCGCATTCAGTGCACTCCAGACTTAATGCCCGCGGATGTTCTGGGCACAACGGTATTGGTGGAGGATCTTGTGCATGGTCGACGCGAGCATCGATTTCGTCCAGGCCCAGTCTTCACTAATATTCTTTTGGCCGATGAGCTCAATCGCGCGACTCCACGCACGCAGTCAGCGTTGCTAGAGGCCATGCAAGAGCGATCGGTGACCGTGGGCGGAACCACGCACGCGCTAGAAAAACCATTCTTAGTCTTGGCCACGCAAAATCCAATTGAGCAAGAGGGAACGCATCCGCTTCCAGAGGCGCAACTTGATCGCTTCATGGCGAAGATCGAAGTGCCCGCCCCATCACGCGAAGCGCTGCGAACAATTCTGGAGCGCACCACAAGCCAACCATTACCGCCGTTAAGCGCCACCATCAACGCCGCCACATTGATCGCGGCCCAGGGCTTAGCCAAAGAGGTCATCGCCGCGCCGCATGTCATGGACTGGGCCATTCGCTTGGTGCTCTCCACGCAGACTGATTCAGCGTATTTAAGCGACAAAACCAAGCGATTCATTCGCTGCGGCGCCAGTCCGCGCGCCGCGCAATCCATGATCGCCATGGGCAAAGTGCGCGCCTTGCTGGCGGGCCGTTACGCCTTGGCCATTGATGATTTGCGCGCCGTGGCGTTGCCAGCGCTTCGACATCGTTTGGCGTTGACCTTTGAAGCCGATGCGGATGGCGTGGACGCAAATGAAATAGTGCGCCGCCTTGTGAAGAACATGCCACTGGAGGCGCCATGAGTGTGGAAAATAAAAAAAGCGCCATGACCAAGTTGGAAGACCTGCTTGACCCATCGTTGGTGGCGTCGCTTGAGCGTCTTGATCTGATGAGCCGCAAGATGTTGCAAGGACGAATGCAGGGCGAGCGTCGCAGTCGACGACGAGGTCAAGGCATGGACTTCGCTGACTTTCGTCCCTACGCCGCGGGTGACGATTTGCGGTTTGTGGACTGGAATATTTACGGACGCCTTGATCGCCTCTTTCTAAAAATGTTTTTAGAGGAGGAGGATCTTGGTTTGGTGATCGCCATTGATGGCAGCGCCAGCATGGATTCAGGAACGCCCAACAAATTTGACGTGGCGCGCCGCATTGCCATGGCGTTGGGCTATGTTGGCTTGGTCAATCAACATCGCGTCACATTGGCGTTGCTGCAAGATGGACGCGCCAATTGCCTGAGTGGTTTGCGTGGGCGGCGGCGAACCGCCGAAGCGGCCAGTTGGTTGATTGCTCAAAATGCTGCAGGAACATGCGGTTTTGATGGCGCATGTCGGTCGTTGGCATCGGCACGTCTGGGTCGTGGCATGGTCATCGTCATCAGCGATTATTTATTGCGCGAGGGATATGAAAGTGGATTGCGCGCCTTGGCGGCGCGTGGCTGGGATGTGTTTGCGCTACAAATTCTCTCCCCCGAAGAATTGGATCCACGAACTGGAGATCAAAGCCCAGATGTTCGCCTGGTTGACAGTGAAAGCAAAAGCGAAGTGGAGATCACTCTTTCCAACACCGTGGTGCGCGAGCAAAAGCGACGCTTGGAAAGTTTCAACGCCGCCTTGCGCGAGACCTGCTTGAAATTGGGCGTACGCCAAATGACTATCGATTCCGCGGTTGATTACCAAAAGTTTTTGCTTGAGTCGTTGCGCAAGCAGGGACTTCTCAAATGACGTTGCTCACGCCACTTACTGGACTCATAGCCGCGTTGATTGTGGTTCCATTGTTGGTGGTGTTGTACATGTTGAAATTACGTCGCACGCGCCGCGACATTTCAAGCACGCTCTTGTGGAAGTCGCACACCGAGGACGTGCGCGCCAACACCCTTATGCAACGCTTGCGACTTACGCCGCTTTTTCTGCTGCAATTATTGCTTTTGTTGTTGCTTGCTGGCGCGCTGATGCAGCCCGTGCTGGCGGGTTGGACTCGACCGAGTGGTCGCATGGTGTTGTTCATTGATCAATCAGCCAGCATGCAAACGCGTGATGCGCCAAATGGCGCCACGCGACTTGATGAGGCGAAGCGATTGGCGATTGCGCAAGTTGACTCTTGGCAGGGCGGCGGATTATTTGCG
>CAIWNO010000336.1 GCA_903914045.1 uncultured bacterium
GCCGTGATGTCGGCGTATGAACCCGTGTTGGTAGCAACAGTGCCAATACTGCTGTATGGATCGCTGGCTTGCGCGCGCCACACGCTGTAGCCCGTTGCGCCAGCCAGCGGCGTCCAAGTTAATTGAACGCGATCAGACAAATTATTTGTTGCCGCCAAATCCGTCACCGCAGTTTCTGGATTAGATACCGCCGCGAATGTCCACAACGCTTGACCAGCCACCACGCCTTCGAAACCAGAATCAAATGTCCATGTCTTGCCGTTGGTGGTGTACTTGGTTTGCGCGTCGCTTTTTAAGTTGGCGCTGGCAATGGTGTACAAAGTTGTTCCGCCGGTTTGCGCGGTGGACTTGCCTACAAAATCGCACCACATGGTCATTTTTACAGGCCCGCCGCTAGCGACAATGTCAGAACACTTCAGCGTGAAACGGCCAAACATGACCATGTGATCTGGATACGCGCTGGCGTTGGTTTGAAATGCTGGTTCGGTTGGAGCGGCTTGATACACACCCGCGCCCGCAAATAACGATGCAGAATTTAAGCCGCCAACAATGGATCCAACATTGCTATTTGGATTCATGAAATAGGTGTCGGGAGTGACTGGACCCGTATTGATTTCGCCTTGCACGCGTGAGCCAACGGTCAAGTATGAATCCCACGTGGTGTTGCCTGTGCCGCCCGTCACGCCAGGGCCTGGCAGCCAACTTTCGTTGCTGTGCTGATACTCCAAAAAAGTCGCGGTGGCATAGGCTTGCTTGGTCGCACCGCCACCGCTGAATGTAAGTGTTGGTGCGGATGTGTAGCCAGTTCCTGGATTATCAATGATCACTGATGTGACGGCGCTGCCAGTCAACACTGCGGTGGCTATTGCGCCCGTTCCGCCACCACCTGTAATGGTGACAGTTGGCGCTGATGTGTAACCAACTCCACCATTATTCACGCTAATGCGTTGGATGGGCATTCCTGTAACGGAAGAATTGGCGTACTTGGCAACTTTGGTCACGCCAAAGGTTGAGGCATCCGTAGTGACCTGACCAAAGAAATTCACCACGCGTTCGCCGTTGCTTCCAACACCAACTGCGGAATTAAATTTTATGTACACGTCCATGACGCTGTAATCAACGCCGCCTTCGGTGACAATATAATTTTTAGCGTACAAGCCTTGCGCGCCAGCCACGCTGCCCACAAGCGAAGATGGTTCATTGCCAGAATCGATTTGTGAGTCAACCGCAATGTCATTGGCGCTGGCGCCCATGTTCAACAACATCAATCCCAAATCGCCGCCGTCAATGGCGCCGCTGCCGTCGGTGTCGGTGACTTGAAGTGTTTGAGCGTTGTTGGAATTTGTTCCCGTGAACACGCGCGCCTGAAACGCGCCGACGCTGCGTTGTGAAGCGGCGGCCATGCTTGATGCAAAAATAGTCTGCGCAATGCTGTTGCTAGTTGGAGCCAACGCGCTGGCGAAAGGCTGCGCGGCGCTGGCGGCAAATGAGCTGGCCAGAGTCAGCGTACAGGTTGTGGAATATTGAATGAAGCGGTGGGTCGGAAGCGTTGGTTTCATGATAAATTTCTAAATATAGATACGGGGAAATTTGATAGTGACTATGCGCGTCCAAATAGTATGACACCGGAAACGCCA
>CAIWNO010000337.1 GCA_903914045.1 uncultured bacterium
GCGCGCGGACTGGCGCCAAAGCGCACAAATTGATTCACCATTGGCGTTGCAAATTCACTCTTTGGATGCGTGGCCAACGTCAGGCGCACCGCGTAATCCTGCACGGCCGCGTCCACGCGCACTTTGCGCACCAGCTTTTGATACGCGATGATTTGTTCCGCGCCAAGCACTGCTTCCACTTTGGCCTCAACGCCGCTTGTGGTGCGTTGCAAAATTGTGGTGAGTTCCGCACGCGTGCTGTAGCCCACAAGCAACTTGAAAAAGAATCGATCCAGTTGCGCCTCCGGCAAGGGATAGGTTCCCTCTTGCTCAATTGGATTTTGCGTGGCCATGACAAGAAACGGCGGCTCCAACGGGTGCGTCACTCCGCCAACAGTCACGCTGCGCTCTTGCATGGCTTCAAGCAGCGAACTTTGCGTCTTGGGCGTGGCGCGATTAATTTCGTCGGCTAAAAGAATTTGCGCGAAGATGGGACCCTTTCGAAATTGAAAGTCGCGGCCGTGCTCGCCTTCGACCACGATGGTTGTGCCCGTGACATCCGCGGGCATAAGGTCGGGCGTGAATTGAATGCGGCCAAATTTCAGTTGCAGCGCTTGGCTGAGCGTGCGAATCAGAAGCGTTTTTCCCAGTCCTGGGACTCCTTCAAGCAGCACATGGCCGCCGGCAAACAAGGCGACAAGCACGCCATCCACAACGTTGGTTTGTCCAACGATGACTTTCAACACTTCGGACTTCACGCGCGCAAAATCAGTGCGAAACATTTCAATGGCGCGCTGCGCATCGGTGGAATCACTCATGGGCGCATCATAGGGGAGAAAAAATAAATTTTGTATGATCACTTGCCAGCCCAAGTGTTGACTTGGCTTGTTCTACGCCCTCACAACCATGTCTTCCATAGAAACATATGTACGAAACGAATTACGACCAGAGTTTGCTGGCCAGTCATTGCGTTTCAAACCGCTGCTTGCAACGCCATGGGGCAGGGCGCTCATCGCGGGAATTTTTGTGGGCATGATTCCGCTGGTGACCGTGATCTGGTTTTTTTTCGACAAGCAATTCGCCAACCAATTCACTCAGAAAGAATGGGAGCAGTGGGTGTTCTTGCGCTCGCTGGGACTTTTAGGTGACGCATGGCCATGGATCTGTCTTTCGGCGTTCATTTTACTTACTGGAATTTTTGGCAAGCGCAGGGATATTGCGACATGGGCGGTGTTTCTTTGCTTATCGATTGCGGTCAGTGGCGCGGTGGTGAATCTTGTGAAATTTATTTTCATGCGCACTCGGCCAAACTGGCACGGCGCCATTCCCGACGGCGGAAGTTTTTCATTTCCATCAGGGCATGCTGCCACCATTGGCGCGGTGGCCGTGGTGTGCGTGTTGCGCTGGCCAAAATCGCTGCCCTTGGCTTTGACGCTTGTGGCGCTTGTGGCGCTCAATAGAGTTGTGTCGCAGAACCACCACATTACGGATGTGATTGTTGGCGTGGTTGTGGGAATGATCTGCGCGCTTGTGGTTCAGTGGTGCTGGTGGAAATATCAGCCTGGCACATTCGCGGACATGGGATAAGTCTTCGTCACCCAGACGAATGAATTCATGCGTGAAAATAATTCAGATCAATCGCAATTAGGCCGCGGGCGCGCGAATTTGCAATTTATCCAGCACGCTGTCAATCAAGCCGTACTTCAACATTTCTGGTGAAGTGAGCCAGTTGTTGCGCTCACAGTCCTCGGCGATTTGTTCCTCGCTGCGACCCGTGGCCTTGGAATAAATTGCGTACAACTGAGTGCGCATGCGCAGAATGTGGCGCGCCTCAATTTCAAGATCGGTGGCTTGGCCCTCAAGCACGCCCGCAATCAGCGGCTGATGCATGAGATTTTCCGCGTTGGGCAGCGCGAAACGCTTGCCCTTTGTGCCACTGCACGCAATGACCGAGCCCATGCTGGCCGCTTGACCAATGATGTAGGTGCAGATGTTGCACGGAATAAAGTTCATGGTGTCCACAATGCCCAAGCCCGCGGTCACGCTGCCGCCTGGACTGTTGACATACAAATGAATGTCGGTCTTCTGATCCTCGTTGGCCAGGAAAAGCAATTGCGCCACCACCAAGTTGGCCATCATGTCGCTGACTTGTCCGCCCACGAAAATAATTCGGTCATTGAGCAGGCGGCTGTAAATGTCATACGCGCGTTCGCCGCGTCCGGTTTTTTCAATCACGATTGGAACAAGTGTCATGGTCGGGGGATCTCGTTGTTTGTTTGAGTTTTGGAAATTAAATCAGTTTGGAAATCACGTCTGCAATCACGGCTTCAATCACTTTTTCGATTTGTCAGGGAACGCTGCGATCTCGTCCACAAGACCATATGCCAAGGCTTCCGTGGCGTTGAAGAACTTGTCACGCTCGCCATCTTTGGCGATTCGTTCAACAGGGTTACCGGTGTGGCGCGCCAAAATTTCATTCAGAGCGCGCTTGTCCTTGATGATTTGCTCCGC
>CAIWNO010000338.1 GCA_903914045.1 uncultured bacterium
CAACGGCGCTGGTGTCCGTGAATGTTGTCGCGCTTGTAATGGCAATGGGCGATGGCTCGGTGAAACCCATTCCGCCATCGCGGAACACTTTGTACGTTGTGGCCGATGCAACCGGAGTCCAAGTCACAACCACGCCAGTTGTGCTTGTTCCATTGCTTGCAACAGTAAGTGGAGAGGGAACTTGAATAGCAACGGTGTGTATGTAGCCCGCCGCAATTTCAAAGCATGAGCCCAATTCCCAGTGTGCCCATAAAGAGGTATCTATTCCTGGAATATATTGCTCATTCGCAGTGCCACATTGACCAAAGTCATTCCAGCCGTACGCAATAACAAATGATAAATTCTTAACACTATCTTTCACAATAGCCACACTGTGCGCATAGCCCGCGGCGACAGCAGTGAAGGTTAAATCATTATTGTGAATAAAAACAGTATTTGCTTGTCCAAATTCAAGATGGCTATAACCACCGTTGGTTGAAATTTGCTCACCCGCGCCCCAACCGACTATTTCTTTTCCAGTTTCGGTAATAGCCAAGGTATGTGCGTAGCCTGCGGAAATAGCTTTGGCTTTTAAGGGAACATTGGCGCCATTTGTGTCAGTGATTACCGTCGGCACAATTGATTGCCCCCACCAAAGTCCACTTACGCCGTCCCATCCGCCATCTGGCAGAGCCACAATTGTTCCAGAGCCCCAAGCGACCACGGTGCCATCTAAGTCTGCAGGCGAACTTAAAAGAGCCACGCTGTGAAATGCGCCCGCAGCAATAGCTTTGGCTTTCCAAGCAACAGGCGAGCCTGCACCATTGAGCACTGTTGGCGGCACAATGGATTGACCCCACTCAATTCCATTGACGTCTATACCAAATGCATTTGTTTGCCCAGCGCCCCAAGCCACAACCGATCCATCAAGCTTGAGCGCTAAGGTGTGATACGCGCCAGCGGATACCGCAATGCAATTTGCAGTCGCTGGATCTTGCATTGAATTTGGAACGCACGACTGCGTGAAGTTGGGCCATGAGTAGGCGTTTGGCGAATCCAAGGGATTTGTGGGAGAACATTGCAGATTCATGCAGCAACCTTCACCAGCGCCCCAAGCCGCAACAGTTCCATTTGGTTTTACAGCCACAGTGTGATACCAACCCGCTGCAATTTGCGTGCATGCAACACCTGTCTGATACCAATATTCATTTGTGCCACTGAGTTGCGGTTGCGAATCTCCGCATTGACGGTATGTATTGTCGCCCCAACCAACAGCAAGACCGGATGAATCAATTGCAACGGTGTGCCAATAGCCCGCGGCAACTTTGCTCCATGCAAATGTTGTGTACGTTGGATTTGTAGGATCTGTGTTGTCAACCTTGGTTGCTGGCACATCGCATTGACCGTAATTGTTGGCTCCCCAAGCAACTACAATTCCGTCACCAAGCGGATCACTAAGACTGTCATACTTGATTGCAACGGAGTGGTAGCCACCCGCGGCAAGACCTTGGACCATAACGATTCCAGGAGTTGGTCCAACAGCTTTCAGTGTCCCAGCGACACTGATATCAGCATTTGGCGGATTGGGAATAACGTTGACAGTTGAATTAGTCCAATACGCGCCATTGACGCTGTTGTAATTAAAATCTTGATTGCGACCACTGGAACATACTCGCGTAATGCAATGCAACTGGTCGCCGCATTGCCCATATGAGTTGTCGCCCCAAGCGAAAACAACCCTAGAATTAGGCGATTCAACTGGTGGAGTGCCTTTGGCATCAATCACATTGGTTGCCATTGTGTGGGCATACCCCGCGGCAATATCCATGGCTTTCAGCGGAACAAGTTTAGGTGAACCATCAGGGTCAAACTCTTGCTGTCCCTGAGAATTTAAACTGATTATAAATTTAGTCCAATATGATAATTCTATATTGATTGAGCCCACGCCAGTGGTTGGCGGCAACTTTGGATAGGGCAATTTCTCATTGACGCTTTCAACGATATCAGTTGGATCAATGGAGTCATCAATATCATTGGGATGTGAGTACGTGGTTCCGCATTGACCGTCGTAGTTGTAACCCCAAGAGACAACCGTATTGATCGCCGTGATTGCCGCCGTATGGAAGCCACCGCCAGCGACTTTCATACAAGGACCAGGACCGCCATTTGCGACGGACTTCAACCAGTATGGACTACTGTCAGTGGCCAGAACTTGCTCCTTTGGAATTCCGCATTGAAGGTAGGAGTTGAAACCCCAAGCGACAACAACGCCAGCGTCAGGGGCTTCACCTTTTATGGCAGCTGTGTGATAAGCACCAGCCGTAATTTGTAGACATTTTCCAATGGCCGAAGACTTCACCCAGTAGGTTCCTTTCAGGCTGTCGCTATCGCCTGTTCCACCAACAGAGCCATTGGGATTGGCTGGGGCCAACTGCGCTTCAAGTCCTGTTCCGCATTGACCGTAAATGTTCCAGCCCCAAGCAACTACGGTTCCATCAAATTTCAAAGCCACGGTGTGAGCCAGACCAGCGGCAACTTCACGCGCGATCAGTGGAACAAAAGTACTGCCAGATACCTTAATGGTTTTTTTCCAGTAAGCGCTTGGGTAAGAAAATGAAACGCCGCCGCAGGTAAATTCACTGTCGCTTGGAACACTGTTGAGGTCTGCAAAACCAGTTAAATTAGCGCAAACTTCGGGATTCAGTTGCTTAAATTTTTCATAGCCACCAACTTGCTCGGCAAGAGTTCCGCATTGACCGTACGCGTTCCATCCCCAAGTGATCACTTGGCCTTCGGCGTCAATTGCAACGGAGTGGTAGTAACCAGCGGCGATAAATGATGCGCCAGTTGAGGGGTCGGCGACCTGGAATTTCAAATTGGAAGGTACATTGCATTGACCTTCGTAATTTCTACCCCACGCAAAGACGGAGCCTTTGACGGGCACGCCCACATCATTGGTTTCTTTCGTGAGCGCCAACGTATGTTCGTAACCGGCGGCCACTTCTTTGCACCGTTTGAAATCGTTGAAAGTTGGCGGAGGCGCCAACGCACCCCATGCTTTGGCGGGACCAGTTGGGTCTGCCGCAAAGGCAACTTGTGTTGGAGCAAGGAAAGCCGCGGCACACAATGCAAGTATGTTCAACAGGTTTTTGCAACGAC
>CAIWNO010000339.1 GCA_903914045.1 uncultured bacterium
GAATCCGCCAGTGAATCCACATCATCGTGGAGCGCATGGCTCTTGGAATGGAAGCATGACAACTCCAGTTGCCTCACGCCATATTTTGTACGGCGCGTTGGTTGGCGGTCCAAGCACCACATCCGATTCGTCTTACACCGACGATCGCAGCAACTATGTTTGCAATGAAGTGGCGCTTGATTACAACGCGGGCTTCACCGGTGCGGTGGCTCGACTTGCGCAAGATTCAACTGGCGTAGCAGTTTCAAACTTTCCGCCAGCGTCTGAGTCTGGATCAATCAACGACGAATTCTTTGTCGAGGCGTCCATTAATCAGCAGGGAACTGGGTTCACGGAAATCCGCGCGCTGCTGAATAATCGCTCAGCGTTTCCAGCGGTTGGTTCAAGCGCATTCTCCATGCGTTATTTCGTGGATCTCTCAGAATTATTCGCGGCTGGCTATGACCAAACATCCGTGGTTGTCAGCGGCAACTACATTCAGAATGGAACCGTGGCCACGACGTTGAAGGTGTATGACGCGGCGCGCAAGTTGTATTACGTTGACGTCAGTTTCGCGGGCACATTCATCGCGCCAGGAACAGGAAGTTCATACTGGCGTGAGGCGCAATTCCGCATGGCGTTGAAGACTGGCGTTCCAGCCTCTGCGTGGAGCGCGGCCAATGATCCTTCCTTCGCTGGACTTGGAGTTGGAAATACCAACATGATTCAAACCAGCAAGATTGCGGTGTATGACAATGGTCTCAAAATTACTGGAGTGCTTCCATAAACGCGCTTTCACCGCGTATGTGGGCTACCCAATAATCGTTTGTGAATTGATGTGTTGATGCCGGTTGAGTTTGGCAATTTCACATAGAGAAAGGTCGACGTATGAAAAATCTTTTATGCTCACTCGCATGTCTGACTCTGTGTTCGCTAAGCGCGCTTGGTCACGGCTCCATGGCCGACCCGATCAGCCGCGCATATGAAGTGTTCTTGGAAAATCCGGAAAGTCCGTCCAGCGCCGCGGGTCGTGCCGCGGTTGCCGTTGCGGGAACGCAAGCCTTCTACGACTGGGATGAGGTGAATCTACGCGTGCCCAACTACGACTATCAAGCGCTGATTCCTAATGGAATGTTGGCCAGCGCCGGCCGCGCCAAGTACGCGGGCATTGATTTGCCCCGCACCGATTGGCCCGCTACCGCCATGGTCGCTGGTCCGCGCGTGTGTCGATTTCATTTGCACACGCCGCATGATCCCAGTTTTTTCAAGGCCTACATCACCAAAGAGGGGTACGACCCAACTCAGCCGTTGAAGTGGAGCGACTTGGTTTTAATGCCTGGTGGCGAAACCGCTGCGCTGAATGGCTTTGATTATTTCATGACGCTGCAATTTCCAACGCGTGTTGGCCGCCATGTTTTGTATGTGGTTTGGCAGCGCATTGATCCAGCCAACGAGGCGTTTTTCTCAACCAGTGATTTGGATTTTGGCGGCGTTGTGTACGGCGATCCGCCACCACCGCCCGTCATTTCCGCCACCGTCGCCTTCGCGCACACATCTCAATGGACTGGCGGCGGTCAAGCGGCGTTTCGCATCACCAATCAAACAAATCAGAACATTGAAAGCTGGACTTTGGAATTTGATTGGGCCGCCAACATTTCCAGTGTGTGGAACGGTGTCATCAAGAGCAAAGTTGGCACGCATTATGTTGTGACCAACGCGGATTACAACGCGCGCATTCTGCCTGGCGCATTTGTGGAAGTGGGTTGCGTGGCAAACTTCTCCACGCCCGGACTTATGCCAACGGACCTTGGCTGCGTTGGCATTGGCGGATTTATTTCCGCGTGCACTGGCGATGTCAACCTGGATGGCTTTGTGGATGCCGCCGATGTTGGCGGACTGCTGTTGTATTGGGGCGAGAATTCACAATTTGATTATGACCGTAGTGGAACAGTCGATAGCGGCGACATGGCAACAATTCTTTTGAATTGGGGCGCGTGTCCGTAAAGAAATTTCCTTCAATGCAAGCACCCAGGCGCAAAGCGACAGTGAGTTTTATGGAGCTGAACAAGTTATGACACTGCAGCACATGCAATCTTTAAAAAAACATGTGAGTCCGTGTCCCTATTTTCTGGCCAATGACAAATTGTGCATGCGCGAGATTATTTTCGCGCCAAATTAAAGGAGTTCGACATGGGAAATGCACATGCGTCACAGCGTCTGAGTGTGAATTCAAAAAACTTAATTTTGAAATCCGATCGCGACACGTCCGCGCTCAATGAAAGCAAGCGATTGCCTGCGCAGATCTTCACAATCGCATTGTTGGCGGGCGTCATGATCGCGGCCGCCGCAAATCAAACGGATCAATCCGCGCAAGGTCGCATTGATCCGCGCATCTCTGGTTCTCGTGATGGTTGGCGCGCCGCAGTTCGTAGTCATACCAATGGAACGCAACTTCAAATCAGAAATAATCCACCCGCGCCGGCATATCGCTTGTATGACGGCAAGGGAAACAACGCGGGCAATCCGCAGTGGGGTAGCGCACTCAGCAAATACCTGCGTGAAAAAAGTGGCGCGCATTACGCCGACGGATTTTCTGCGCCCACTGGCGCCAATCGTCCAAGCGCACGTGCAATCAGCAACGCCCTTGTGGCGCAAGGCGATATTTCAACCGCGGACGAGCGCGGGTTATCCACGTGCGTGTATGAGTTTGGCCAATTTCTAGATCACGACATTGGGTTGGCGGCTGGCGCAACAACCGAGGCGTTTGATATTTCTGTTCCCGCCGGCGACGCTTGGTTTGATCCCGCATCCACGGGGACAAAGAAAATTTGGATGGATCGATCCGCCTTTGACGCGTCGACTGGGACAAAGAACGCGCGCGAGCAAATCAACAAAGTCACTTCGTTTATTGACGCATCGCAGGTCTACGGATCC
>CAIWNO010000340.1 GCA_903914045.1 uncultured bacterium
GCCGTCTTGGCGGCGCCTGGAATTTCATAGGCGTGCTTCAATCCAACAAAGTGGTCAATGCGAAGCGCGTCAAATCTTTCCAAGGCAATCTTCACACGGCTGCTCCACCATGCAAAGTTGTCGCGCTTGTGCGTGGCCCATTGATAATGCGGATGCTCCCACAGTTGACCGTTCTTTGAGAAACAATCGGGCGGCACGCCGGTGACAACATCGGGCTTGCCCTTGGCGTTCAAGCGAAATAGGTCGGGACGGTCGCGCACATCGGCGGAATCCAAACTGACGAATATGGGAAGATCACCAATCAAGCGCACGCCAATTGTGTGACAATGCGCGCGCAATTCCCCCCACTGCTTGTACAGTTGAAACTGCAAAAAAGCGTGCAAAAGTGGGTCATTTCCATCTTGCGCCGCGAAGTCGCACCACCCATTCAACCATGCCGCGTTCAAGCGCAGAAATTTTTGAAAGCCCGCGTGGCGCATGCCGCCATCAGCCACAAAGTTGGCGAAGGCTTGGTGAAATCGTGGCCACTTGAAGGCGCGCGCCTTGGCGTACTGTGTTTTTCCACGGCCAAGTTCACTCGGAGCGCGCAACGCGCTTGGCGTAAGCAGTTTTTCACGCGCCAGAATTTCCAAACTAAGAAACAGCGGCTCAATGGCGAAACTACTTGTGGCGGAATAAGGAGAGTCGCCTTTACCAACCGGACCCACGGGCAACATTTGCCACAACGTTGAACCTGAAGCGGCGATCCAATTGGCCACTTCAAAAGCGCGCGGACCAAGATCGCCAATGCCATGCGGACCAGGCACGCTACTGAGGTGAAGAAGCAAACCCGCGCGGCGCTGATTAAATATGGAACTGGTCACAAGACGATCCTTTGCGCATTGATGACGCGCGGCACATGCGCATGATGGATATGGCGGACACGTTGGACACGTTCGAAATGGCGATGAATGACTGACACATTATTTTATAGGCGTGGGTCGAACCCACACGCGCCCCGATGAGCCCGCTACGGAAATGTTTGGAAATGTTGCTTTCTCCGCTGATGAACCAAAGACAAGTTTCCACTTGCCGCCAGTTTGCTCGTTCAATTGCTCGGGCAACACAATGTCGGCGGCTTGGTCATTGGCATTCAACGCCACCAACACTTGCTCCTGCTTGTCAGCGCGCAGGAACACCCACACATCTTTGGCGTCATCGGTCAGCACGGTTTGAAACGATCCAGTTCGCAGCGCCGCATGGGCATTTCGCAGGGCGGTTGCGCCTTCGTAAAAGTCCAATTGATCTTGCATGACCTGGTTTTCTTCAGGCTTTTCATAAGGCTGCAAGTCCTTCCACAGCATGGGCTTGCGATTATTTGGATCGCCTGAACCCCACATTCCAACTTCGGTTCCATACCAAATCATGGGCGCGCCCACGTAGGTCATTTGCAACAGAGCCAGCAAGCGCACGCGGCGGTAGTCCTCGGCGCGCGGCTTGGCGGCGTTGTAGGTGGTCACGGTCTGCTCGCGATTGTTGTCGTTGTATGTGCGATCTGGATTCAGCGCCATGCTGACAATGCGATCGGTGTCGTGGCTGTCAACAAGATTTTGCATGACATACGTGGCCTCACTTGGATACGCCACACGCAACTTGCCAAGTTGCGCGTCCAACTCGCTTGGCTTCATTTTGTTGGTGCGATTGAAGATCCACTGAATGGCTGGCTTGCAGAATTCATAATTCATCACGGCGTCAAAAGATTTTCCGTCAAGCCACGCGTCGGCGCGCGTCCAAATTTCGCCAGTGATGTAGGCGTTGGGATTGATCCGCTTCACCAACGTGCGCCACTCATGCCAAAAAGCCATGGGCACTTCATTGGGAACATCAAGCCGCCAGCCATCAACGCCGTCGCTTGGATCGCCGTCTCCATTGGGATCCATCCAGCGCTTGGTGACTTCAAAAATATGTTTGCGCGCGCTTTCGCTGGCAATGCCATGCTCATCATTTTTGCGAAACGTTGGAAGTTCGCTGTAGCCAAACCAACCTTCGTACTCAAATGGCTCCCAACTTTTTATGTTGAACCAATCCGCGTAGCGGCTGGCTTGGCCATTCTTTTTAACATCTAGAAATGCCGGATGCAACGTGCCCACATGGTTGAACACGCCATCAATAACTACATGAAAACCGTGCTTTTTGGCTTCTTTTATAAACGCCAGAAACTGCTTGTCGCTGTCGGTCCAAGTCCATGTGCTGCTGTCTAGCAAGTCCTCCGTGGCCGCGGCCTTCTCATAGCCGCCCTTCTTTCCAAAGGCGTCATCAATGTGAATGTAATTGCTGGCGTTGTATTTGTGCGGAGTGCTGGCCTGGAACATGGGCAATAAATACAGCGCGTTCACGCCCAACTTTTTTAAATATGGCAACGACTGCTGCATGCCTGCAATGTCGCCGCCATACATGCGGCCAAACACAAAGTGGCTGTAAAAAGTTTCGCCGTCTTTGCCTTCCCACGGACTGGTGGAGTACCACTCGCCCTTCCAAGGCCGCGTGTTGTCAGGATCATTGGTTGCATCGCCATTGCGAAATCGGTCCACCATGATTTGATACCAAATTGCATTCTTCGCCCAATCAGGCGTTGAGAATGTCGAAGCGTTTTTAGGATCGAGGGAATAAATTTCTGCGTCGCGCAATTGCGTGGGTCCATCAGAGATAAGGAAAGTGTAATCAATGCGCGATGTAGTTTTAGGAAGAACAACCTCCCACCATTCAAACGGGTCGAGGTGTCCGACACGCCGCATGGGAAATAAACCAAATTCGCGAGCCGCCAAGTTAACAGAATCAACGTCATTTGCGAGCGGGCGGTAACAAATAACCTACTTGAGGAAATGCGCTACATGTAAAAATAATTGTTACAAGGCATACAGACCAAGCGAACTTTTGAAATTATAATTTTCATCTCATTACATTCTGTTTCAGATGAGGGCCCCCATTCAACTGAATTGGCATTGGGTCGTTCGTAAAAATTGCGAAGCCAAACGCCAGCCAGTTTCAGTTTTTATCCGTAAGAAAAATTCAATAGATCAAGGCAATTGAAGAATCATTAAAAAAACACCGTTTGTTAGGCTGTCGACTTGACATCACTTTATGAAGCACGATCGTTGGTCAAAGCCCACGTAATGTTTGCATAACTGCTCACGCTATCGACTGCATTACCGAAACAAGCGTGAATAGTCTGCAATGCTTTATAATTTTTGCAACCATTTTTACAAAATGCGCCCAACAGCAATTGACTAAAGTGCATGCGCAACAAACTATGACTTGGGTCGCCAACGAGGCGATCAACTCCAATTTCATTGTCCTCATTCTCCGAAAAATTTTAAAAAGTCATCCCACGATCCAATTTGGAAATCGTCTATACATCACATATGCCCAAGATTGCCATACGAATTGCCTACGAGGGCACCAACTTTCACGGCTGGCAACGCCAAGAACCGCCTGATAAGCCGCCCTATCGAACCATTCAAGGCGAGTTAGACAAGGCGCTAGCCGATCTTTTTCAATTGCGCATTCTGACTTCGGGGGCCAGTCGAACGGACTCCGGTGTGCACGCCGACGCCCAAGTTGCCGCGTTCACCGTTGAAACAAAGATTCCAATTGAGCGAATTCCCGCCGCGCTCAACACGCGTCTGCCTGGCGACATGCGCGTGCTGAAAGCCTGGTTGCCGATTGAGGATTTTGATCCAGTTCGCGACGCGGTGGAAAAAGGATATCGCTACGAAGTTTCACATGGTGATCATTTGCGTGTGCGTCCAATTTTTGATCGGCGCACGGTTTATTTTTCGCCGCATCACATGAATGTCGAGCCCATGAAATTGGCCGCGGCGTTGTTTGTTGGCAAGCATGACTTCAAGGCGTTCGCGCATTCAGCCCATGGACGCGAATGCACCGTTCGCACTATCTTCTCATGTGAGGTGCACGCATTGAACACGGACAGAATTGTGATCAATATTTCTGGCGATGGCTTCCTGTACAACATGGTCAGAATTATCGCTGGCACCATCACAGAAATTGGGCGCGGCCGCATGGAGTCCAGCGCCATTCAAGCCGCGTTGCAAAGTGGCGACCGGCAACTGGCTGGGCCAACATTGCCGCCCGAGGGATTGCGCCTGAAATGGATTCGCTATCCGCAGGAAAAATCGCAGGAGCCCATGTAATGCGCCAACGTCGCAATAGTTGTGCGACACGCAAGGCGCCAGCGGCGTGCCGCCAAGTTGCTGCACGTATGGTGTTGGTATCCGTTCTGTTTTTACATTGTATTTGCGCGCGCGTGGCCGCCGCGCAAATACTGCATCTTGATGCGCCGCCAAATCCAGCGTGGTCAACTCCTTCATCGGTGACCGTGCTTGCGGACGCGCTTGTGCGCGAAGCTGACAAGTTGGATGCCGCGGCGAAAAGTCCATCCGCGCAAGCGGCGTGGCGGCGCATGGCCGCGGTCATTTTGCGCACGCACGGCGCGGCGCCACTTTCAGCATCATCGCCCGCGGCGATCGCCTTGATCATGGTGGCCATTCGAAAAGATATGGATCCACATTTGAACACGCCCGCGGCGGAGTTGTTCGCCGCGGAATGGAACGCGCGTGCCGACGCGAACGCCGACC
>CAIWNO010000341.1 GCA_903914045.1 uncultured bacterium
GGCTCCTAAACAATCTCGCGCTAACACAATTGGTACTCCGGCATGGCCGTGGTCAAAGCAAGCACGGCGATGATTCGATCATTGTCCAAGCGCTCGCCGCGGCTTGTGGCGAAGGCCATGACTTGTTGCAGCCGCTCTGGTGCGGGGGACTGCGCCAAAGTGAATCGCATGAGATATTCAATGCCGCTGGCCATGTCCACGCTGCCATCGGGTTGGCGCAAGTGGTCCACCAAATGCGTGGCATCAAAAGGAATGTCGCTGGTTTGCCATTCGTACATGTCAGGCTTGCGGCCGGTAAGCAAATACACCAGTAGATTCTGGCGAATGAACAAGGTGCTGGTGTTAATCCAACTGCGACCGCTGTCCCACCCTTTAACATTTGGCGGAAAGAAAACATTTTGTCCCATTAAGTCGGTGGCGCTTGCCAACGAACTGAGTTCGCGCACGGGCGTGCGTAGGCTGCGCACGGCTTGCACTGTCAGTTGAATGGGGCTCTTAATAATGGCGCCACGGTTGTCCGCGCTGTAGAAGTAGGCGCTGGAAAAAACCGCGTCAAGCAGGGGTTTAAGCTCATATTTACTGGCGCGCAGTGTGTTGGCCATGGCCAGAATGAACGCCTTCTGCTCTTTGGAAGGTTCGCCTGGCAAGTCATTGACAAAAAATTTGAACAACTTCCCAGCCATGAATTGGGCGCACTCGTTGCGCGCCAGAATGACATCTAGAAATCCGTCGCCATCAAATGGACCGCTTTGTCCCATGATGTTCTTGGTCGAGGCGTCATGATTGTTCTGGTTGAATTGAAATGTGTCGTCTTCAAAGGTGTAGCCAGTCAACGCCAACGCGCCAGCCTTAATGTCGGCTTCTGTGTAGCCACGACCTTCACCAAGCGTGAACAACTCCATCAGTTCGCGCGCCAGGTTCTCATTGGGGCTTGACTTTCGGTTTTCATCGTTGTCCAGATATTTCAACATGGCTGGATCGCGAATCATTCTGTGCGCCAACTGCGCGAAGTTGCCCGTGGCAAACTTACGAAAAAGTTGGTTCTGTTGGTACATGTGAAAGCTGTCTTCAATGGTGCGATAGCCAGTGGCGAAATGGCCGTGATAAAACAACGTCATCTTTTCTTCCAGCGGCCGCGGTGTTTCAATCATGCGTTTGATCCACCACTTTTGCAGCTCGGCGATCTGCTTGCGGTCTAGGCCTTGCTTATGTTGGCGCTCACGTTGCAACGCGGCTAGCGCATTCTCATCATTGCTTTGTCGGGCTTTACGCGCCATTTCACGCTGCTCATCTGTTGGAGGACCCATGATGCTGTTATCAAAAAGATCCGCTTTGACCGGCTCGTTTGGCTGAGATTCATATTTCACCAATTGATCGACGGCTTTGTTCAGACCCATGTCGGCTAAGGCGCGCGCTTGCGCTGGCGTGCCACCAAAGCCCGCGCGATTGAGCAAATGCACCGCGGCGTTGTAGTCGAACAACTTTTCTGGCAAAGGTTTCAGAGCTTCTTCAGACATTCAAAGTCCTTTGATGAAATTCAACGAACACATTTTATAATCCAACTCAACGACGAAGCTTCACATGAGCATCTTCAATGCACGTGAACATTCGCAATCACGCGCTCGAACGTCCATCTTCAATTGCAATTTCAGGCTCTTTGATGAAATTGTCGCTTTGCCACAGGGCGGCAATCACAATCACTCCCAAAGACACAAGCAGAAACGAAGTTCTCGCCCCCACCATGCCGCGCTCGGCGGCGGCCGCCGCCACAAAGATGGCCGGCCACGCCACAGCAGCGGGGACCCGCCGCAATTTCAACAGCAGCCACGCGGGAAAAATGATTCCGTAAAAACCAAGCCAGCGCAAGTAGGTCGCCTCGCCAGCGCTGGTTGCGGACGAAACTGACGCAAGTAATTCGCTGGCAGGCATCAACACGGGAACATCCACGGTGATCGCGGTGAGTAAATCAAGCAAGAATCTTCCCAGCGCCATGCCCACAACTGGCAGGGCTAAAACGCTTGCAAATCGCATGAAACTGGTTCGACCCATGGCGCTAGGACACCACGCGGGAGCGCCTGGCCAACTGCGCAGCGAAGCGGGGCTGGTCACTGAAACCAAGGCGCACATGGTGAAGGTTGTTTGCACAACAATTTGCGCCGCGATGGGCCACTCCAACATCATGAGCCCAGTTGCCGCGTTGAATGTGCTGGCGGCAAAAATAAGTTGAGCCGCAAACGCCACGCCAAACACCGCGAAGGAATGTCGGCTTGGACTTTGTTGCAGAGCTCGGTGGAATGTTGGATCAAGCGCGGGGCACAGCAAAAATCCAAAGGCCATGAATGGCGCGGCCCATGCCAAAGACATTGGAGTCATGGTTCCAACAACTGGTGGATCGTTCAGCGCGCCAAAACCAGATTGCGCAAAGAACACAAAGCTTGCCAAGGCGCACGTTGTTCCAGCGATGGTCCAAAATCGAACGCCGCCTGGGAACATAAAAAATAAAAGTGGCAAGAGCCTGCACAAGTCGGACCAATTCACTGATGTTCCAAGCAAGCCTTGCATGCCCAATTTGCGGTCTGCCCACGATCCAAACCACGATTGAAAAGCAATGGTGACCCACGCGAACCAGCGAATGCTTGGCGCATATCGCGTCACAAATCGGCGGCTGGTTTCTGGTGTGAAGACATATCCAAACGCAACGCAGCCCAAAATGTTGGGCACGGCGAAGGCGAGAAATCCTGGCCAACCCCACCAACGCAGCAGAAGAATGGGCAAAAACATGCCAATGCACCACGTCCAACTACTCGCGAGATACAAACCCCAACCCACAATTTCAACGGATCGTCGCATTCACACATCATGACCGCAACACGCGAACATGTCGAGGTCA
>CAIWNO010000342.1 GCA_903914045.1 uncultured bacterium
CGTGCATTTCATGGCGGAAACCGCCGACATTCTCACCGATGAATCTGTGAAAGTAATTCTTCCCGATTTGTCCGCCGGTTGTTCCATGGCCGATATGGCCGCCTACGAAGATGCGTTGACGGCGTGGGAAGAAATTGAAAAAGCGCACGCGCAAAGCAAGGACAAGGTGCGCGTGATTCCAATTACGTATGTGAATTCAAGCGCCGCGGTGAAGGCGTTTGTTGGTGAGCACGGCGGCGCATGTTGCACATCAAGCAACGCGCGGCACGTGTTGAAGTGGGCCTTTGATGGCGGCGACAGCACGTTGGCCAAGGGCGAGCGCGTGCAAGTGATCTTCATGCCTGATCAACATTTAGGGCGCAACACGTCGCGCGATCTTGGTTTGAAAAGTGAAATAGATGCGCAGCGCAGTGGCGGCGCCAGCGACATGGCGTTGTGGAATCCAAAGAAACCAATGGGCGGTCTTGACGCGGCCACAATTCAAAACAGCAAAGTGCTTTTGTGGGCGGGCCATTGCAGCGTTCATAAATTATTCCGGCCCGAGCATGTGGACGAAGCGCGCGCGGAAAATAGCGCGGTGAAAGTATTAGTGCATCCAGAGTGTTGCCAAGAAGTGGTGGAGCAAGCGGATCTTGTGGGCAGCACGGAGTTCATCATTCAGCAAATTACGAAAGCGCCCAAGGGTTCAAGTTGGGTTGTTGGCACGGAGGTTCATTTGGTGAATCGACTTGCGCAAGCCGCGCAGGCGCGCGATGTGCAAGTGCGCATGCTCAGCGATTGCCAATGTCTGTGCACCACCATGTACAGAATTGATCAGTCGCACATGTTGTGGTGTCTAGATCAACTTGTTGAGGGCCGCGTGGTGAATCAAATTTCTGTGCACCCAAAAGCGGCGGAGTTGGCGCGCAAAGCCCTTGAAAAAATGCTGCAACTTGCGCCCGCGACAGGTCCTGCGCCAATCACCGTTGATTGATGTATTTTGTACGGTCCACCTATGACCGACACAAACAACACAACGCAGTCCGCAACTTCCGATTTAAAGCCCCGTAAAAAATTTCGCAAGATTGTTGCGTGGATCCTGCTTGCAGGTTTTACATTCGTGATTGCATTGGTCGCGTTTCTTCCATCCATCGCGTCGCTTCCAATGTTTCGCGGGTTCATCACGGGCGCCGTCGCGGAGCAAGTGAACGGCAAGGTTTCCATTGGCGACATGTCGTTGACATGGTTTGGTCCGCAGCAAGTGGATAATTTCAGCATTGTTGGCAACGACGCAAAAAATTCCCTTACGGTTTCCGCGTCGCTGCGCAACGGTTTGTTTGATTTGGCCACAGGAAGCGTTGATTCAATTGATGCCACAGTGAGCGCCAAAATCACAGGCGCCCTTGACGCTGATGGCAAACTAAGTTTGCTTGATCTTGTAAAAAGTGGCGCGCCAACCGCGCCTCAAAAAACAACCGCAACATCAACAGCGTCGGCAGCCTCGCCCGCGTTTCAATTTCCATCGCGTCCAATTCAAATCACCATCAGTAGTTTCGATGCCACCATTTCCAACGCTGCCGGTCCAGCTTTCGCCGTTGACGGACTGAAAGCCAAACTTGCGGTCAGTCAAAAAGGTCCGCTGGAAATTCAACTGTCCGCCAACACAAAAATTGGCGACAAGCCTGGAGCCATTTCCGCCAACGGAACGTTCACCAACATCTTCAATACCACCGGCGCCTTTGATCCAATCGCCGTCAATGGTTCGCTAAGCGCGCAAGTGGATGGCGTGTTGTTGCCCTTGCTGGAAGCGTCCGCGGAAATAACGCAGGCTAAATTTTCTATTGATGCCGCCGCCTCAAAACCCATAGATGTGCAGGCGAATATCGCTATTTCCGTGAATGGCCAACCCGCCACAATCGCCGCCAAGTTGCAGGCGGTTCGTCCAAATTCCAAAGATCCAATCGCAACGTGGGCCAAGGATCCGCGCACATGGGCTGGTTCCGTGCAGGCGCAAAATATTCC
>CAIWNO010000343.1 GCA_903914045.1 uncultured bacterium
ATTTCAATAGCGGTGCTGCTAATGCCAACGGTGACGCCGCTCACTTCGCCAACAACCTTGATGGCGGTGCGCAAAATAAGCGTGCCCATGATGAGAATTCCAACAACTCCAACCAGAAGGTCAAGCCATAGATCGCTCCAAATTTGATGGATCAAGCGCGCGCGCGGAATTTCAACAACAACTTTCCAGTCATTCAAGGCAACACGGGTCATGGCGTGAATAGTTTCTGCGTTGTTCTGTGGGTTGACGGCGGTTCCAAGAACTTTTTTTCCGCTTTGCGCAAGCAATGTGCGCAACGATGTTGCCCATGGAGTCTTGTCCAGTGGCTTACCTGAAATGGATTCAAATGTCGTACGCGTTTGCTCAGTGGCGGTGGTATCGCCCGCGTACGCCGTGACAAAAGTATCTTGATCAGTCAATAAATAGACATTCAGGCCGCTTTGAATAGCCAATTCTTTAATAGCTTCGTTCGCAAACACAAGCGGTCTGATTACCCCAACAACGCCCGCGAATTTTCCATCAATCGAAATTGGCAACGCGAACTCCGTCACCAATTCGCCTTCATGCATGTGGGGTTCAGTGACAACAATCTTGCTTGCGTTTCCATTGGAAAAATATTGCTTGGCGGTTTTGTAAAATTCGTACTCGCCAATATTGTTGATGGGGCGCAATACCAGCGAATGCAAGGGAGTTGAATCACGCATGAAGCTTGGAACAAATCGACCGTTGGTATCGGTGGCTTGATCGATTGCGATTTCACTTGGGGCGGTTGGACCGGTTGATGATTTTGCCGCCGTGCTCATTGCCTCGTAGACAATAAAAACTCCAAACATGGGATTGGCTTCGGATACAGCTCGAGCATATTTCAGCGTGTCGGCTTTCTTGGAATACAAACCATTTTCAATCGCAAGCGCCATGGCCGTCACGGTACCAATGGCTTTTTGGTCAAATGTTTCACCTCTCGAACAGATGTATTCGGCCTCGGCAGTAGCCAGTTCGCGAGCATCCTGTTGTTTGGAAGTCACACCGAGGTACGTGGTGGTAGCGACAACGGCAACAACAACCAAGACGCTTGGCAACACGCCAAATTTAACAAATCGACCAAGCAGCCCGCGACGAAATTTCTGAAGGATCATGCGGCAACAGTAGCAGGTGCGCCACGCGACGGGTACGTGCCCACGAGAAACATTGCAATATCACACAGAGATTTCACCACTAATGACTTTGCGCAGGGAAAAAATAGCCTCACGCAAGGATTCCGAAGCGGATGAAAATTCGCTTGTGGCTTCTTGCGCGCGTGATGCGTTCTGGGTGAGACCATCCATGGCTTGGCGAATTTGATCCGCGCCTTGCGCTTGTTGCTGCATGCCTTCAGTCACCTCGCAGAAACTGCTTTCCACGCCGGAGACTTGGTCAATGACTTTGGTCAAGCGCAATCCAACATCGCCAACGGTGGTCACGCCACGACGCACTTGCTCGCTAAAACGATCCATTTCCATAACGCCACCAGATACCGCGGCCTGCATTTGCTGAACCATTTTTTCAATGTCAAGGGTGGCCGAGGCGGTCTGATCGGCAAGGCGGCGAATTTCGCGCGCAACCACTAAAAATCCGCGTCCGCTTTCACCAGCTTTTTCCGCCTCAATGGCGGCATTCACGCTGAGTAAATTTGTTTGATCTGAAACTTTGGTGATGGTGTCAATAATGGTGTTGATACTGCTGGCCTTCTCAAAAATCATGGATAGGCGTTCAGCCACATTGGTCGTTGCGCTAGAAAGATTTTCCATGGTGCTTCCAATGGCTTGCACGCCAACACGACCTTCGGATGCATTCTGCGCCGACTCGCTGGAGGCCTGCGCAATCTTCTTCATGTTGCGCAGCAATTCTTCGCCAGTCACCGTGATTTGCCTGACCGCGGCGGCAATCTCAACACTGCTGGAACCAAAATTTTGCGTCATGGATTCTTGTTGACGACTTGAGCCCGCCATCATGTTGGCCGTGTTGCTAATTCCAACAGTGACTTCGCTGACTTCGCCAACAACTTTGGTCGCGGTTCGCAGAATAAGCACAGCCATAATGACAATTCCAACAATGCTCAACACCAAAGAAACCCATAAATCCGACCACATTTCCCTAAACATCAGGGCCCCTGGAATTTCAATGATCACTTTCCAGCCGCCTGTTCGGACTGTTCCCATGACATGAATGCCATTGGCTTTTGAAAGGGGATTCACGGCGCTTGAAACAACTTCGGCGGTCTTTTGAAAAACAATATCTCGTAAAGGGTTTGACCACTCAGTCGTATCCAACGGTTTTCCAATCAATGCGGAGTAGGTTGCGCGCGCCTGGTCATTCGCAGTGACATCGCCACACATGGCCGCAATGAACACATCCTGATTGGTCAGAAGCATGACATTGATTTTATTTCCTACACACATTTGATTCATTAAATCCAAGGATCCTAAAAGCGTTCGTTGTAATCCAGCAATTCCCATGAATTGGCCCTTGATCACGATTGGCATGACAAACTCATACACCATTTCGCCTTTGTGCATGTGCGGATCTGTCACAACAACTTTACGTGACTTGTTGTTGATGAATTCTTGCTTGCAGCGGATGTAGTAATTGCTGTCTTCAATATTGGAAATGGAAGTCAAACCAAGCGTGCGCGTGGTCGTGGAGGTAGTGGCAACGTCGCGTTCGTAAAGAGGAGCGAAAAGTCCATTGGCATTTGTTGCTTGGTCAATATTTGTATCCGTGATCGCGGCGGAAACTGTCGCTAGTGGACTCGACGTGGTCGAGGCGGAAACAGTCGTTGGTGGAATCGACTGACTGCTGGTTGATTCCAAAGCGACAAAAACTCCGAAATCAGGATTGGCTTCAGCGATTGGCTTCAAAAATTGAAGAATCTCCGCGCGCTTCGTAATTAAACTTGTTTCAAGAGCCAGCCGAATGACAGTAATAGTTCCAAGAGCTTTTTGATTTCGATTCTCAATTTCAGAAGTCAGACGAAGGGTCATTTTTCGGGCAAGTTCAGATGCTTCAAGTTCAAATTTCAGAAGGCTGAAATATGTGTTCACGCATAGAACGCCAGCAATGACAATGACGCCAGGCACAATTCCAAATTTCACAAATCGTCCAAGCAGGCCAGTTCTAAATTTTTTCAAGTCCATGGGGCAACATTATCAGGTGTGACTTGATCACACGCCGGGATGAATCACAGGGATCAGAATTGGGCAAGGACTTTGGGTTGAATGCAAATGATGCAACGCGAATACAGCACCCAGCAACAATCCTGCCATTAATGCCTTTCAGACCCCTTTGCGCCCATAATTGGTATTCTGTTAAATCACATTCTTCCAGCAACGCCCATTCAAATGCGGCGCAATCATGCTGATTTTGTTATGGCCGCTTCTGACAGACAACCACGCGCCGAGACTTGCTTGGATTGGCTGAGCCCTCTGCGCATAAAGACTGCTGCAACCGCAGTACAGCCACTGCCCAAGATTGAACAAGAAAATTCGAAAGCCTTAGACCCGGCCAAGTTGCCGCTCAATGGTCACGCGCTCGCCCTGTTCAAGGCCAAAGGCGGAGTGCACCAAGCGAATGGCGCTCTTGCCATGCTCCTGCGGAATCAGGCAGGAGATTTTTATCTCGCTGGTCATGATGCATCGAATGGCAATGTCCGCCTTGCCCAGGGTTTCAAACAAACGACCAGCGACCCCTGAATGATGGCGCATGCCCGAGCCGACCACGCTGAGTTTGGCCAGGCCGATTTCAATCTCCATGCTGCCAGAGCCCAATGATTTCAGAACACGCGTCACGGCGATTTTTACCTCCGGCAATTCCGTGTGCGCCACAGTGAAACTAAGATCGATAAATTTGTGCGTGAGTTGGTCGGAATCGTTTTGAATAATGTCGTCCACCAGAATTCCCATTTGCGAAATGGCGCCAAACAAAATGCCTTGCGTGTCCGCGCTTGAAGGCAAACCCTTCAGAACAACTCGTCCCAAGTCGCTCTTAAGCGCGCAACCAATGACCGCGATTGATTCCATGAACGGAGTCTCCTTTTGAATCATGGTTCCAAGTTCATAGCGCTGGCTATGTCGAACATGAATGGGCACACCATAGCGTTGACCGAACACAACCGCTCGTTCATGCATGACGCCCGCGCCCACAACGGCAAGCTCCAACATTTCTTCATAGGTAATTTGCGTCAGGCGCGGCGCCTCTGGAACCAAGCGCGGATCGGCGGTATGGACGCCATCCACATCGGTGTAAATTTCGCAGCAGCCGCCGTCGCCAACAACATCAAGCGCCGCCGCGATGGCGACCGCCGTGGTGTCACTGCCGCCGCGGCCAAGCGTTGTGAGATCGCCTTCAGGTGAAACTGCTTGAAAGCCAGCGATAACCGGAATGAACCCCCCGTCGATTTTTCTGTCCATGTTGGCGCGATCAATGGCGTCAATGCGCGCGTGGCCAAACTCGCCGTCGCTGCGAATGCCGCATTGATACGCGTTCATGCTGCACGCGCGCAGACCCAAATCTTCAAGCGCGATCGCGGCCAGCGCGCTGCTTGCAAGTTCGCCCGTGGCCATCAACGCGTCAAGCTCGCGCTTGGCTGGCTTGGCGGAAATTTTCTTGGCAAGTTCAATTAAGTCATCGGTTGAATCGCCCATGGCGCTGACCACCATGACCACGCGATCACCATCTGCCTTGGCGGCGGCAACGCGACTTGCGGCGTGACGAATGCGCTGCGGATCAGCGACCGAAGTTCCACCGAACTTCATCACGCGCGTCGACATGAATTATCCCCCGCGTGAGGAGGTCTCGGCGCGGCTTCGCTCGGAACGCTCCACTCGCTTGCGCTCCGTCTCATTAAGCAATCGCTTGCGCATGCGGATGGCGGTTGGAGTGATTTCAACAAGTTCATCCTCTTCAATATATTCCAAAGCTTGCTCCAAGCTCATGATGCGCGGCTGCTTTAAAACAACCGTGGCGTCCTTGCTGATGGCGCGAACGTTGGAAAATGGCTTCATTCTTGTGGCATTCACCACCAGATTATTTTCGCGCGTGTTCTCACCAACCAACATTCCTTGGTAGCAAATATCGCCGGGCTTTACAAACATCACAGCGCGGTCGGACAGCGGTTCAATGGCGTAACTGGTTGCGGGACCAGCTTCATTGGCGATCAACACCCCCTGCACGCGTGGTTTGATGGCGCCAGGATTTACGCCGCGCCACGATGCGAATGCGTGATGCATAACAGCCTCACCGCCGGTTGCGTTGAGCAAACGTGAGCGCAGGCCAATTAGACCGCGCGCAGGAATGTCAGCTTCAATGTGCATGCGACCGTTGCGCGGATCAACTTTGGTGATTTCACCAGCGCGGCTTCCAAGCAACTCAAGCGCGGCGCCCATTCCGGAGTCCGCAACATCAAGCGTGAGGCGTTCCCATGGCTCGCACATTTCGCCGTTGACTTCTTTCTCAATAACTTGCGGCTTGCCCACGGTTAATTCAAAACCTTCTCGGCGCATGGTTTCTAGCAACACGCCCAAATGCAGCAATCCGCGGCCTGAAACGTGGAATTCTTCAGAAGTTTCGCCGGGCGTCACGCGCAACGCCAC
>CAIWNO010000344.1 GCA_903914045.1 uncultured bacterium
AAATATTAAAACCGCCACCCGCGTACGCCGTGCCAAATGTTTCACTAAAGGAACTGCTTGAACTAGTCGCGGCGTTGGTGAGCGATTGATCAATGCCAAACGCGCGCCCGCCCACTTGCCCAAAGATGCGCAAGTCAACTGGAAGCGATTCGTTTGCGACCGCGTCAAGCCACGGAAATTCCTGTTTTGAGAACGGGCGCCACAACCAACTTTCCGCTTCAACGCCCGCGGTCCAGTAGGAAAAACTGCTGTTGAGATTTTGTCCCGCCGCAAACGCAGTGGAGCCGAATACGCCATTGCTTGTTGCGCCGATGGAACCAGTTGATTTGAAACTTGTTCCCGTGACACGCAGTGTCCAGTTTTTCCAAGTGGCGTTGATGTCGCCATAAAAGCTTGGCTCCAACGCGTCCAAACTGAGCGCGGTGCTTAAGTCCAAGTTGGGCGCGCTCGCTCCGCCGTAGGTCACATTGCCGCGTAAGCGTGGCAGCCACAAGCCGGTGTTCAGTTGCAATTCAATTGGCGCGCCTTCAAATTGCAAAAATGAATTTGCGGGCGCAGCTGTTACGGCAGTTAGTGGCGCACTTGATGGCGCGGTTATTGCGGCAGTTGATGGCGCACTTGTTGTGACTGCTGTTGCGGCGCTTGAAGTTGAAGCCGCGGCCGGCTTCACCACGACTGGCTTGGCTGCAACAGCTCCCGCGGTCGTATCGCTTTGCGCCCAAACCGTTGAACCCGCAATTAATGACAAACCAAGTCCAATACTCAAAACTCGACCCAAGGTCAGGCTGTGCATGGCGGCAGATTTGTTTAAAGACATTAGAGATTGCATCATCAAAGGGTAACCAGATGGATCCAAACGCCCCATCCAATACACAGCTTAAAAATAAAAATTGAAATACAAACACCCCACTCTTAGAGCGCGTCGGGGTTCCCAAACTTCTAAGTCATGTACAGTATGAGCTCTCGTAACCTGTCATGGTTGCATTTCCTATTTGGAGTTGCCACAATATGAAAAATTCTCTTTGCGCTTTTGCGATTGCGTTTGGCGTTTTATCCTGCGCCTTTGCCGCATTCGCGATGACCACGACAAACCCCATTCGCGCCGCTGACACGAAAGACACCCTGACCGTCGGCATGGAACTCAAGTATCCGCCGTTCGAGATGACCGACGAAAAAGGCAACCCGACCGGCATCAGCGTGGACATGGCAAATGCGCTTGGTAAGTTCCTAGGCAAAAAGATTGTCATTCAAAATACGCCCTTAGACGGACTCATCCCTTCTCTCAAAAGTGGCAAAATCGATTTGATTATTTCGTCGATGACCTCCACGCCGGAGCGAGCACAGTCGATCGATTTCTCCAATCCATATCTCAAGACAGGCCTTTGCCTTTTGTTGCGCAAGAAATCGAATGCACAGACTCTGAGCGACCTGAATGTGGCGGGTCGATTTGTCGCGGTGAAACAGGGAACCACGGGACAGTTGTACGCCACGCGCAACATCAAGCAGGAACGCCTTCTGGTGCTTGATGATGAAGCCGCGTGTGTCCTTGAAGTCATTCAGGGCAAAGCGGATGGATTTATCTACGACCAGATGTCGGTTTACAAACATTGGAAGCGCCATCCAGACACAACGCGCGCAATTTTGAAACCGTTCCAAGAAGAATCGTGGGCCGTCGGTATACGCAAGGGAAATAAAGAGCTGTTGGACAATGTGAATGCTTTCCTGAAAGACTTCCGCGCCAAGGGTGGCTTCGACGAGCTAGGCGAAAAATACCTTAAGGAGCAGAAGGATGCGTTCAAACAGTTGGAAATTCCCTTCTACTTCTGAATATAAATATGAGCCTCTCCAAGATCTTCCTCGGACCGGAGCGTGAAAAGGCGGTGATCCCGTGGTCGCTGAAGGCATTCAACTTTGCCGTCGCTTTCGCCTTGGTCGCGTTTGTCTTTTACTTTTCCTTTCATCAGCTTGCTTCTCCGCTCGGCTGGGAACCGATCGCGAAGTACCACTCGATGTATCTGCAAGGTTGGCTGACCACGATCTGGATCTCGGTCATTTCGTTGGTACTCAGCACAGTCATCGGCCTGTTCTTCGCCCTAGCGCGACGCTCGCGTCTGCTGCCACTTCGGTACTTCAGCTCGATCTATATAGAGCTTGTGCGTGGCACTCCACTTTTGGTTCAGATACTCATTTTCTTTTACGTGATCGCTCCTGCGTTCCAAGTGGAGAACCGTTATGTGGTGGGCATTCTGGTTCTCTGCTTTTTTGAAGGTGCGTACATCGCGGAGATCATCCGCGCAGGGATCGAAGCCGTTGGCCAATCCCAATTCGAATCAGCACGAGCGGTCGGTTTTACCCGAGCACAAACGTATCGCTACGTTATTTTTCCGCAGGCACTGCGCCAATCACTGCCTCCGATGGCGGGTCAGTTCGTTTCGTTGATCAAAGATTCTTCGTTGCTCTCCATTATTGCCATCAACGAATTCACACAGAACGCGAAGCAGGTGAATTCGTACACGTTCAGCACGCTGGAAAGTTACATTCCGCTCGCCATTGGCTACCTGATCCTCACGCTCCCGATTTCACTTTGGTCGCGCTGGCTGGAGAAACGGATG
>CAIWNO010000345.1 GCA_903914045.1 uncultured bacterium
ATTGCTGGCGTTAATGCGGCCACCGGCGGGGCATGTGTGCCACGCGTTGATGGTGCTGTCGTATTGCAATCCGGGATCGGCGCATTGCCACGCCGCGAAATTAATTTGTTGCCACAGGTCGCGCGCTGGAAGCGTCTTTGAGATTTTCCCATCGGTGCGCTGAATTAAATTCCATTGCGCGTCGGTGTCGACGGCGTTCATGAACTCGTCCGATAGACGGATTGAATTATTGGAATTTTGTCCGCTGACTGTTTGATAGCACTCGCCGTTGAAATCGAAATCCAATTTCAGTTTCAGGCGCTTGGCAATTTCCGCTTGCTCTGGCGTGAACTTCTTGGCGCCTTCAACCAGCGCGGCTACTTTCAGTTCCTCGCGCACTTTCCAATTCACAAAGGCCTCAATATCAGGGTGATCCACGTCCAAACACACCATTTTGGCGGCGCGGCGTGTTGTTCCGCCACTCTTAATTGCGCCCGCGGCGCGATCACCAATTTTCAAGAAGCTCATCAGGCCGGAACTTTTGCCGCCACCAGAAAGCGGCTCATTGTCGCCGCGCAGATGGCTGAAATTAGTTCCAGTGCCGGAGCCATATTTAAATAGGCGCGCCTCGCGCGTCCACAAATCCATAATGCCGCCATCGCCCACAAGGTCGTCGCGCACGCTTTGAATAAAACACGCGTGCGGCTGCGGATGGGTGTAGGCATCGGTGGCCAGCGACACATCGCCAGTGGCGTGATCGGCTATCCAATGTCCTTGCGCGGGACCGTTAATTCCGTATGCCCACTGCAAACCCGTGTTGAACCACTGCGGACTATTTGGCGCAGCGACTTGATTCAACAACATCCAAGAAATTTCGTTGTAAAAAGCTTGCGCATCTTGCGCCGTGGTGAAGTAGCCAAACTTCTCGCCCCAATGTTTCCAGCAACCAGCCAAACGATGCACAACTTGTTTCACGGATCGTTCTGGACCAAGAATGGTTTTGCCAGAGGCGTCCACTTTGTTCTTGCCAGTCGCATCCACTTGCGGCACGCCCGCCTTGCGGAAATATTTACTCACCACAATGTCCGTCGCCAGCTGACTCCACGACGCCGGGATTTCAGCGTCGTTCATTTCAAACACCGTTGACCCGTCACTATTACTTATGCGGCTAGTTCGAGTGCTCCACTCAACAGTGCTGAAGACGTCTTGTCCTGGACGGGTAAATCGTGGCGTGATCTTCATGTTGTGCAATCCTTAAACGAGGTGGCGAAAATATTGATAGAAGAGAAATTGCTGGAACATTAGTGAGTGAGTGGCAAGTGAAGAGCGTGTTGTTTAAGATTCAATTTTTGACTCATTTGTCTTATTTCTTTAAAGAAAGAACGGATTCCGATTCAAGCCATAAAATTCAAATTTAAATTAACCCACAAATCACATATTTTTGATTCGAAGCATTGAAAACTACTCCAAAAACCACGTTTCATCCGAATCCTACCCCTATCCGTTGGGGGCGCAAGTAGCAGGGACACACAATATTGTGATTTTGTAAATTTAATATACAAGCCTAGATTCAAGCGATCTTTGCGTATCGGTTAATTATTTTAAAGCCCACCATATTTTGTGTGTAAATCTTGTCGTTGGGGGTGTGCAACACCACAAATAGTATTTTTATTCTTTTTTGCCTGCAAAACATGAATTTTTTTGGTCACTAGACTCTCAAAGTGCTTGAAAACCAATTACTCCAAGGCCTAACACAACCACAACGTCAAGCTGTTTTGCACACTGATGGACCGTTGCTGGTGCTGGCCGGACCAGGCTCTGGAAAGACGCGCGTGATTGTGCATCGCATTGCGCATTTGGTGTCGCAAGGAATTCCGCCGTGGAGCATTTTGTCTTTGACATTCACCAACAAAGCCGCCGGCGAAATGCGCAGACGCGTTGAGTTGTTGCTGCCGCAAGATGTTCCAGATCGTGGGCGAGTTTTTGCGGGAACATTCCACTCCTTCGGCGTACGCGTGTTGCGGCGCTTTGCGATGGAGGCAAACCTTGATCCAAACTTCAACGTGCTTGATGTGGATGATCAACGCGCCGCATGCAAGGCCGCCATCAAACATGCTGGCGAAAGCGACACTCGCTTCACGCCCGCGAGTGTGTTGAGCGAGATTTCAAATTTGAAAAATAAATTGATCTCGCCAAGTCAGGCTATTTCTGGCGCCACTGATTGGCGCAGCAAAGTGGTGGCGCGCATTTTTGACGCGTACCAAAAAGTCATGGCGCGAAACGCCAGTCTTGATTTTGATGATTTACTGGGCAAATTAGCGGTTTTATTGCAAAGCAATCAATCCGTTCGCGAGACGCTTCAGCGCCGCTTTCAATATGTGTCGGTGGATGAATATCAAGACACCAACTTTGCGCAATTTTCTATCGTGTTGGAGATTGCAAAAGCGCACCGCAACTTGTGCGTGGTGGGCGATCCCGATCAAAGCATTTACGGTTGGCGCGGCGCGGACATTGGAAACATTCTCAACTTTGAGGAGCATTTTCCGGGCGCGAAAGTCATTCCGCTTGGCGAAAATTTTCGCTCAACCAAACCCATCGTCGACGCGGCGGCCAGTTTGATTTCTAGAAATCGCCAACGCAGGCACAAGGAATTAAAGTCCATGAAGGGCGATGGCGAGGCGCCAAAATATGTGCGCTGCGCGGATGAACATGCGGAGGCCGCTTTGGTCGCGGACCGCATTGCGCAAGCCACCGATCAAGGAATCACTTGGCGCGGCATGGCTGTGTTGTATCGCATGAACTCACTCAGTCGTGTCATGGAGGAGGCTCTGCGCCGTCGTTCCATTCCATATCAAGTGGTGCGTGGCACCGCGTTCTATGACCGGCGAGAAGTGAAGGATTTACTAGCGTATTTGCGGCTTGCGGCCAATCCCAGCGACGACTTGGCGTTGGGTCGAATTGCTAACACGCCCACGCGCGGTTTGGGCTCCACCAGTTTTGACAAGATTGAATTATGGGCCGCCAAAAATGGCGTGACGTTGCTCGAAGGTTTGCGTCACGCCGAAAGTTCGGGCGCCACCAAGCGCGCCGCGGGCAGCGCCATGGAGTTGGCCACGCGCATTGCGTCGTGGCGTCACGCCGCAGAAAATGGATTGCCGGATGAGCTGGGCGATTTCACCGCGCGCATTCTTAAGGAGAGTGGTTTGGAGTCCTACTACTTGCTGGCCGATCGAACTGATACGGAGGCTGATGAATCGCGCACGGAAAATCTGGCGCAGGTAGTCAGCGCGTCCGCGGACTTTGTGGTGGACAGACTCAAGCGTGAAAGCGGCGGCGACATGGATGAAGCCGTGTCTCCCATGAACACATTGCTTGACGCGTTGCGCGCGTACCTTGAGCAAGTGTCG
>CAIWNO010000346.1 GCA_903914045.1 uncultured bacterium
AAGTCCTTCACTAATTTTGTATCGACAACCCAATCCACCGGAATCTGAAAACAGTTTTTAAACACGACATACTTTTCTAGTCGCGCTTGAAAAGTTTTAATCACAGTGGCGCTCCACGGAGCCAGCGTGAGATGATTCTTGTACGCCGCAACACCAAAAACATACTTTCCATTGCGGTGGATGGTTGGAACATTCCAAGAAATTTTGCATTCCAGTTCTGGAAACTGCGCAAGAATAAAATCAATCACGGACTTCAGAGTCTTGGCTTTCGTGGCGTCATGCGCGGCCAAATAGTCCTTGACGGATTTATATTTGAATGCAGGCATTGCGACGGCAATGCTAGTGATTGATGCGCCAGAACAACTCTCTCAATCACTACTGCATTTATGGGCACAACTCAAAATCAAGCAGAAGCAAGCCAATATCCTCAGTGCCCACATTGCCGGAGTGATCAAGATCAGTAAGGCAATTTACACAATCACCAAAATCCAGAAGTATGTATCCAATATCAGCAGGATCAATGACGCCTGAACCGTCAAAGTCGCCACCAGTTAAAACTTGGCAACTATCAGGAACGCCATCGCTGTTGCAGTCTTTGGCAATACCCAATCCAATCTCACACACATCCATCATGCTGTTGTTGTTGCAATCGGGAAGGTTGTCCACCCAATCTGGTATTCCATTTCCATTGCAATCGCCCGTGTCTACGAGAGCGTTTGCAAAGATGGCAACGTTATCCAAGTTCATGCTGCCAATGCTTGTGGAACTGTTGCGACTGGCAATAAATTGAACACTGTTCATGGCACTTTGGTTTGCAGCATTTATGTAACCATATGAAGTTGGATCGAAGGAGTAGTTCCCGCCAGTCGTGGTGCTCGCATCCCAACCCCAATACACCATGCCAGTGGAATTGTCATATGCGGTGTAGTAACTGTGCGTGCCCGCTTGAGTGACAGCACTACCGGTTGCCAACGTGAACGCATAGGTTGTTGCGACCGTGCCCGTGTTCAAGTAGGCAAGTCCACGGATGGATGGCATGGTTCCAGTCGCGTAATTGTCCATGATGAAACCGATGGTGGTTTGCGTGCCAGAAACATCGTATGTACGCAGTTGGAACTGACCCTTCTTTGAACTTGAGTTGTTGCTGAAGCGGGTGAGATCAAAGTCCACCTGAATGGGTTTGTTGGCGGTGAAAAATCTATAACCAACCTGGCCGTTGTCCTGCCAAAGGAATGACGAGGCGCCAGAAGTAGACGATGAACCCCAAGCCAGTTGCAAGGCTTGACCCACCGTTGCCGAAATAATATTCCAACGATTGGGGCCAGCTGTTTGTAATTCACTCCACTTGTCTTGGCCCATCGTTACGCCAGTCATATCGGTGCAAACATTTCCAAGTGTGTATGTATCAAAGTTCGTGCTAAACAGCCGAGGAGGACTTGTGAGCGCGATGTGCTGAGCGGTTTTGCCAGCCTTAAAAGCAGCATAAGCCTGACCATCATCATGGCGCAGACCGCTGCCGGTGTAG
>CAIWNO010000347.1 GCA_903914045.1 uncultured bacterium
GGAATGTTTCCCGAAATGGTTTCAAGCGGCGTGGTGGAGAACATGTTGTCGAGGCCAATTCCGCGTTGGCGTTTATATATTTATAAATTCACCGCGGGGTTATTGTTCACGTCGCTGCAAATGGCTGTGTTTTGCGTGGCCAGTTTTCTGGTCATTGGCTTACGCGGCGGAGCGTGGGAGCCAGGCCTGTTTCTAGCCATTCCGCTGGTGACTTTGTTGTATTCCTATTTGTTCGCCATGAGCGCGTTGCTTGGCACCGTCACGCGTTCCGCAATCGCGGCGTTGCTGCTCACCATTTTGTTCTGGGGATTTTTGTTCACCGTGAATTCCGCGGAGACCATTGTGAATGGATTCCGCATTGGCAGCGTGAAGGAATGCCAGGCGGTTGAGGCGTTGATACAAAAGCGCAAGAAGGAAAACGCGGATGTGGATGTGTCGGATTTGCAAACCGAACTTGAACGCGATCAGTCCACACTGGCCAACTTGCAACTATGGCATCGAGTTGTGTTCGCGCTGAAGACCGCGTTGCCAAAAACAGATGAGACCACTTCGCTTTTGCAGCGCTGGACGTTGGAGGCCTCCAACATGCAAGAAGAAGGCGCCGATGAAGCCGAGGAAGTTGCCGCGACGGCGCAAAAGCAACGCCGACGTGGTGGGCCCGGATTTGGAAATAGCCGCGCAAAAACCAGCGTGGTGGTGGCGGCCATTGAAGTCGATCAGCGATCGCGCGGTGTTGGTTGGATCTTGGGCACATCCGTGGTATTTGAAATTGTCACCCTTGGCGTTGGGTGCTGGCTCTTTGCGCGCCGCGACTTTTAAATCATGCAAGGGGCGTGTGAGTGCTTTCACAACTTAGAGGCGCTGCGATTTCCAAATGATGCAAGAAACGCGCGCTGTCACAACTGAGTGCGCCGCTATTTTAAATTGATGCAACAGCCGCGCGATTTCACAACTTAGTGACGCCGCGAATTTTAAAATGGAAGAGACGCGCGCGTTCGCAACTCACTGGCGCTAGAAAAGCAAGTCAGTCCATCCGACTCACTGGTTGGCTTGACCCAACTGCGCGGCGCGATCTTTCGCCGCTTGCGCCGCACGCGTGATCAGTTGGGAAAATTCTCCCGCATCTAGAACGGCAAGCGCCGCGGCTGTTGTGCCGTGTGGGCTGGTCACGCTGGCGCGCAACGCCGCCGCATCAAATGCGCCAGCTGAAGCGCTTTTGGAAACGCCTTGCAGCACATCAAGCGACAAGTTTTTCGCCACATCTTTCGGCAGGCCAAGTTGAAGCGCCGCGCGCTCAAGCGCCTCAATGAACAAGCACAGATACGCAATACCAGAACTGGAAATAGCGGTGGCGGCGTCCAGGTGCGACTCATGCAGCAGTTCAACGCGTCCCACCGCAGAAAAAAGTTTCATGGCAAATTCGCGCGCGGGCGCGGGACATTCTTGTGGAATTGAAAGCGCGGTCACCGCGGCTTGCACTTGCGCGGCCACATTGGGCATGGCGCGAATGACATGCTTCACTTTCAAGCGCGCGCCAATGTGCTCAGCGGACCAACCCGCCATGACGCTCATGACATTGGTGTTTGCGGCCACGCATAATTGCGGCGCCAACTCGCTAAAAAACTGCGGCTTAATGGATAGCAACAGTGCGTGGCCACTTTGCGCGCATGTGTTCATGTCCACTAATTTCAAACCCATTGAATGCGCCTGCGCCATGCGCGCGTCGCTTCTAGCCCAAACAACAATGTCGCTGGCTTTGAGAACACCAGTGGACACGCAGCCGCGCACAATGGCCGAAGCCAATTTGCCAAATCCAAGCACCGCCAAAGTGTGTTGAGCGCTTGCATTTGCAGGGACTTGCTGTGGCGATGATGAATTGGGCATGTCGGCATTGTGCCTTTGAATTGGATTTTGTGCAGTTGATCAATTCATATGAACTCGGCGCAATTATCCACGCGGCAATTTCAAATGCGCGCTTGCATGGCGCCAATATGTCCACAAGCCTCATTCTGAAAGCAAATGTGTTCCTTTCTAATACTGAATGTGTGAACGATTGACAGCGCAGGCGAATTTATAAACCGCCGACTACTTGCTGAAATACCTGTTGCCGTACACATTTTTGCAGGCCGGCCTTGGTGGAATTATTTTTCAATTGGTCGCATACTCATGACCACGCTTGAAAGACCCACTGCCACCAACAGGTTTTATATCGCACGCGCTTCCTTGCGGCGCAAGTTGGTTGCGCGCGCAGTGGGTCGATCAACTCGCCAACGCCGTTGGTCAAGCGACTTCGCCTGTGATCACTTTGGCGCTTGCCTCCAAGGACAGCCAGCGATTTCGCGGGCGCGCCGCCGTGGCAACTTGGAAGTGCGATGAACTGAGCGCGCCGCTTGTTGTCCGTCGCTGCAGTCACGGCGGTTTCTGGCGCCACTTTGCGGGCGATCGATATATGGGAAACCACCGCGCGCGAATTGAAATTGAACATTCGCAGCGCATTTTGAAGCTAGGCATTGCCACGCCTGAAGTTGTGGGAGTTGTGTTGTACAAGTCAGGATTATTTCAGCGCATGGATTTGCTTACGATTCAAGTTCCCAACAGCGTGGACCTTGTTGCATTTCTGGCGGCGCGACCAACGGCGCATCGGCGTGATGCCGCGCTTGCGGCCGTGCGCGATTTGCTGGCCACATGCGCCACACATGGCTTGTTGCACAACGATTTGAACGCGCGCAATATTTTATTAGCCAACGTTGGCGAGGGCGTTCGCGCCTATGTGTTGGATGTGGAAGATGTTGCTTGGGCGCCACAACGCGTTGAACATGTGCGCGCAGCGAACCACGCGCGCTTGGCGCGTTCATTGCACAAGCGAGTCCGAATGGGCGATCTTGATATGACACCACAGCAAGTACTGACATTGATTTCTGAGTTAGAGTCCCACGCATGAAACTGCCGGAGCGTCCACGAATTTGCATGGTCATGATGAGCGCCATCGGCGACGTCGTGCACGCATTGCCAGTGATCACAGCCATCAAGCGACATCGCCCGCACGCGCGCATCACGTGGATTTTGCAAGCACCCGGCGCCGCGCTGGTGAATGGCCACAAAGATGTCGATGAAATTTTGATCTTTGATCGCAAGGCGGGCTGGCGCGGATTTTGGAATTTGCGCAAGCAACTCAAGACGCGTCCTTTTGATGTGGTGATTGATTTGCAGTGTTATCTCAAGGCCAGCATCATCACCGCCATGTGTCAAAGTCCCATCAAACTTGGGCTGGACCGTGCCCGCGCCAAGGAATTGAACTGGCTTTTCACCAACACAAAAATTCCCGCGAAGCCGCTGAATCATGTGCAGGCGCACTTTCTGGAATTTCTTGACGCCATGCAAATTCCCAGCCAGCCGTTGCAATGGAACATTGGTCCGTGGCCGCAAGAGCGCGCGTGGCAAACGAAATTTTTCGCCAACATGTCTACGCCGCGCGTGGCGCTTGTGGCCGGCACAAGTAATCCGCTGAAGGATTGGTTGCCCGAGCGCATGTGTGAACTGATCGACGCGCTGGCCGCGCAAGGCTTGCAAACAATTTTAGTTGGCGGAAATTCCGCGCGCGAAAATGCGCTTGGCCAAATGTTGGCGCAACGTTGCGCGCATCCGCCTGTGAACGCGCTTGGTTCTGGCTTGCGCAATTTGGTTTGCATTCTTGATGGATGCGACTTGGTGATTTCGCCGGACACTGGTCCGCTTCACTTGGCCGTGGCGCTTGGCAAGCCTGTCATTGGCTTGTACGGCTACAACAGTCCCACGCGTGTCGGACCATTTCGCAATGATCCCAAATTGTTGGTGGACGCCTATCACAACGCCGGCGAGGCTGCGCAAATGACATTCGCGCACAGGCAAGGGCGAATGCAGCACATTACGGTGCAAAATGTGCTTGATCGCGTTCATTATTGGCGCGCTTTGAAACAGTGATTTTGCTACGATTGCCCCGATGTCTAAAGCAGGTTTTGTCACGCTTGATTTCGAGGAACCGGTTGCGCAAATCGATCAACAGATCGAAGTGATCGAGGCGAAAATAGACGCCGAATTGTTCGCAGATGAATTGCGAACCATGCGCCAAGCGCGCGAAAGTTTGCTGCAAAAAACCTACGCCAATCTCACGCCGTGGCAAACAGTGCGCGTGGCGCGCCATCCGCAGCGCCCGCAAACGCTCGATTATGTCCGCATGATTTGTCGCGATTGGTCGGAGTTGCATGGCGATCGGCGCTTTGGCGACGACGCCGCGCTCATCACCGGCTTCGCGCGCATTGGAAGTTTAAAGTGCTTGGTGGTTGGCCATCACAAAGGGCGCTCCACCGAGGAGCGCATCAAGTGCCGCTTTGGTTGCGCCAATCCAGAGGGGTACCGCAAAGCCCTTTTGAAAATGAAGTTGGCGGAAAAATTTCATCTGCCCATTGTCACGCTCATTGATACGCCGGGCGCATATCCAGGTCTTGATAGCGAGCAACGTGGACAAGCGGAGGCCATAGCCGTGAATCTGCGCGAGATGAGTCGCTTGCGCACACCTATTGTGTGCGTTGTGATTGGCGAAGGCGGCTCTGGCGGCGCGCTTGGAATTGGCGTGGGCGATCGCATTGCCATGTTGCAACACAGTTGGTATTCCGTGATCAGCCCCGAAGGGTGCGCGGCCATTCTGTGGAAGAAGGCCAACGAGCAAACAAATAATTCCGCTGCGCAAGCGCTGGCGTTGACCGCCGAGTGCAATCTGAAAAATGGTTTGATTGACGCCATCATTCCAGAGCCAAATGGCGGCGCGCATCGCGACCCGCAAGCGACCGCGGATCGCCTTCAAGGTTGGATTGTGGATTCCATCCGTGAACTGCAACGCCTTGCGCCGGACACGTTGGTGCGCCTTCGATTTGAAAAAATACGCAATATTGGCTCACATAACTGCGCCCCTCCCGCGTAACGGGGTTGACTTGCGTGGTGAAGCAAACGACAATCGCACACCCATCATCGAAACAGTATTGCAGCCATTGGTCAGGCCTTGGGCGGTCAAAGTGAACTTGAAAAAAGGATTTTATTCGTGTCAAAAAAGAAGCTAGAGAAAAAAACGACCAGCAAGAAATCTTCTGGTTCCGCAAAGCCAAGCGCAAAAAAAACTTCGCCCAAGTCCAAGGTGACCGTGGTCAAAAGTTCCAAAGTGGTCGCGAAGCCAGCCATGCCATCGCCGCCGCCCTCAAAGAAACATCCCAACCGCGTGCCGCCGCCGCCCATTGGCAAGAATGCGCCGCGGCCCATGCCCAAGCAAACCGCGCCTGAAGAAAAGGGAAAGCGCACGCCAAAGATTGACATGTCCACCGCGCGCTCCGTCGCCGCAACCGCCATTACGCAGAAGGCCGATCAAGCTGGCTATGTCGTTATTAATGGCCGCCGGGTGCGCATGATCAGCAGCAAAGGAATGGACAAAAGTAAGAAGAAAAAGTCCAAGATTCTTGGTGGCGCCGACAAAGTGAAAGCCGCGCAGGAGATCGACATTCTGAGCATTAAGACGCGCTTGACCAGCAAGGAGTTGTCCGAGCACCGCGGCATTTTAATCGCGCGGCGTAACGAACTCATTGGCCGCGTGGAGGGTCTTGAAGATGAGGCGCTGCGCTCGAATGGCGGCAATCTCAGCAATATGCCGCTGCATATGGCCGATGTTGGAACCGACACATTTGATCAGGAATTCGCGCTGAACATGGCAGCGTCTGACCGCGTGAAGTTGGCGGAGATTGACGAGGCTATTTCTCGTATCGATGATAAAAGTTATGGCGTGTGCCAACTGACGGGCAAGCCAATTCCAAAGGCGCGCCTTGAGGCCAATCCGCTTGCCAAATACACCGTCGAGGCGGCGCTGATGATTGAGCGAGGCGTTGCTCATTGAGTTCTGTACCGCCGGCGAACATCATTCCATTCATTCCTGCATGTCGATCCAAATCTGCGTGGCTGACATTGCTCGTGGTTTTTGCCATTGGTCTTGCGCTTGATCTGTCAACAAAAAGCTGGGCCTTTCGTTGCGTGGCCCAGGAGCCTGTTGAACTTTCCTACGACGACATCGCGGGTAATCCGTCGTATCGACTTCCATTTCACACTGGGGTCAAGGCGCTGCCGTGGGATTTGTTGGACTTGCGACTGGTGCTGAATCACGGCGCCGTGTTTGGCTTGGGTCAGCAAAAGCGAATGGTGTTCATTGCCTTCACCATCATTGCGGTCACCGCCGCCATGTGGATTTTTGGTTGGTGGACCGATGCCAAAAATCGCGTGGCGCATATTGGAATTGGCTTGGTTTTAGCGGGTGGAATAGGCAATTTGTACGATCGCTTGGCGTACGGCGCGGTGCGTGATTTTTTATTCATGACTCCGCGGTGGCACTTGCCATTTGGTTTTCATTGGCCAGGCGGCAGCACGGAATTGTTCCCGTGGATTTTCAACGGCGCCGACATGATGCTGTTGCTGGGCATGGCGATCTTGTTGATCAACGCGCAGCGGCAAGAGGCAACGCTAAAAGCTGAGAAGGATTCGGAAGCGCCTCCTGCTTCAACTCAATAGCGCGATCGATTGTGTACGGACCAATCGCCGTGCGCCGAATCGCGGTGCAATATCCATCGCCACCAAGCGCCACGCCAAGATCGTGCGCCAAGCTGCGCACGTAAAAACCTTTGTCGCAGCGAATTGCCAGTCGCACAATGGGCCAAGCAAACGAAAGCATGGTGAGTTCATGCACCTTCACCATGCGCGGCTCCAACACCACTTGCTCACCGCTGCGCGCAATGTCGTACGCCCGTCGACCCTTGATTTGCTTGGCGCTGAACGCCGGCGGCATTTGCGCATAGGCGCCAGTGAATTGTTTCAACGCCAACTCAACCATGTCCGCGGTTGGCGGGGGCGTGGTTCGAACGCACTCAATGCGATCGCTCTCGCTGTCGAGCGTTGGTGTTGTTGCGGAAAGATCAATCGTGGTTTCATAATGCTTTTCCATATCCATCAACATGTTGATGCTGCGCGTTGCGGAACCCACGGCAATAATCAGCACGCCCGTGGCCAGTGGATCAAGCGTGCCGGCGTGGCCCGTTCGCAAGCCGCCCATGCCGCGGCGCACCATTTCCACGGCGCGCATGCTTGAAACGCCCAACGGTTTGTCAATAATTACAATTCCGCAAGCAGGTGTTGGCGTTTGGTGCGTCATGGAATAGTCGTTGACACAGTCTAGGGGGGCTTGAATTTCATGCTGATTTAAATATCTTTTGACTGCCCGACTTCGCGTGCTATCTTTAGAGATCATTCGACTTCGCAATTCCATAATGAACATATTGATTCAAACTTTTCACGCATTGTCCAAGCAACGCAACCGCATCTGCCTCGCTTTGTTTATTGGCGCTTTCCACATTGTGGCCGCATGTCAATCCGTTCCTGCTCCTGAAACCCCGCGCGAACAGGCGTCGGATTTAATCCGCGAGGCGGAAAGCAGCGGAACTATTGTCTTGGTTGTCATAGCGCTTGTGGTGGCATGGATGGTCTTGCTGGGATTCATTGGCCGCATCACTAAAGTGAAAAATTCTTAATTCATGGCCAAGGCGCCATGTAACTATAAAAAACAAATGACGGAGATCAAGCCTCCGTCGTTTGTTGGTAGTCGGGCTGGCGGGATTTGAACCCACGACCTTTTGACCCCCAGTCAAACGCGCTACCAAGCTGCGCTACAACCCGAGTTTTTTCAGCGAGGGGCTCGCCGAATTCGCCAACATCATGCATCAAGATAGATGCGTGATATGAAAGCGGACAAGGTGGGATTCGAACCCACGATACGGTTACCCGTATACAGCATTTCCAATGCTGCTCCTTCAACCGCTCGGACACCTGTCCAGTGGAGGGAACACTATAGCGAAGAAGTGCAGATTGATTATTGTGGCGGGATTTCGCTTGTCTTTGCAGCCGCGACCGGATTGGGCGAAATAGAGGCGCTTGTCTCTAACGGCGCATCGCTTGACATGGTGGAGCCAGGCACGCCCCAAGACATTTCCGTACGTTTAAAAATATAAATCAGTCCAGGTTGTGAAGGGTCCGTGGCGCTTGGCGCTGAAATGGCAATGATGTCTGGCGTGCAAGACAGAGCCGCACCAAAACTAGAATTCTTGTGTGGAATGCTTGGAAGCAATTTGATCAAAAACTCCTCTTCGTCTGGTTTGGTTTGAGAAAATTGATAGACGTAGACAGCTCCAACGCGACTCATATTATTGAAGGATTTCAGGGGCGCGCCGATGACAAAATGTGTTCCTGCAATTCCAACCGAGGACCCAAACGCATCGTCGCTGCGCTTGTCTGGCGCGGAAATATATTGTGTTTGTATCCAAGTTGTGTTCGCACGTTGAAAAATATTCACCGAACCGCTTTTGCTGAAGTTTCCATCGCTGTCTTCAGGCGTACCCGAAAGCGCAACGGTTCCCAAAATAGTCACGGCCCATCCAAAGTGGTGGTCGGGACCGTTGCCAGAGATATTGTTTTCCTCGCCCTTGAACGCCTTGTTTCCAATTTGAGAAATACTAACCAAGGGTTCGTACGGCCAACCTTTGGCTCTGCGAAGATAGATATAACATTTACCAGCCTCGGATTGTTCGGAAGCGCGGGCAGTGGGTGCCCCAACAATAAGTTGAGTTCCTTTCAGGGAAAGCGCGCCACCAAATTGGGCAGCGTGAATGCCTGGGTCGGGCTGCAGCGTAATATTTTCATTCCATTTTCCATCACTGTCGCGCATCCATGTCAGAACAACACCATGTTCGTGCACGGTTTTTATTTCAATCCGTTCAACAACGGGCTGTGTGACAGATTTGACTATGGATTCAATGAACAAGGGCTCAAATGGCGCGCCCGCAAGCAGTGTGTCATCTCCAATGGCAACCGTGCTTCCAAGCTTTGCATTGGCGGCTAAATCCGGGTTTGTGAATGTGCCAACAAAGTTCCACTGATTTACTTTTTTTTCCCACACGTGAATCATGCCAACATTTTTTTTCTGTCCCACTTGCGCCTTTGGCGAGCCCACTGCAATAAATCGCCCAGAATCCGAGATAGCCACGGAGGTTCCAAACGCATCCGTGCTTTCAGGATGCTGGGGAACAAGTTGTATCGGCGGCGCGTTTGAATTTTCCAAATCAAAGATCCACGCGGCGCCACCACCAGTTGTATTTGGTGCGCCAACCACCAGCGTATTTAAGGTCAGAGCAATGGACGCGCCAAACTGATCATTTATTTGTGGCGATGGCGATTTCAATATCTCATGTTCAGTGGCCGTCGGCATATCGATCGCTGTATGGATGATTGGTTGAATCGGGTTTTTTGTAAGCACTCCTGTTGACCAGGGATGTTGAGGCTCTGGTTGGACTTGCACACATGAAACAGGGCCACAAGCGGCAAGAATGTATGCCGCAAAAATCAGGCTTTGAAAATGTGCGTGTAGGCGCATAGGCACTCCCTCAGTCTAACGGCTTGAAATAATTAGTTTCTTGCGCATGATTCGCCATGTTGCTCGGCTATGCTTTGAACATGAGGTTTCGTTCTTCTTTTATTTTTATGATTGCCGCAGGATTCATCGGTGCTTTGGTGGTGGCGGCCTTGGCTATGTCCTACGATGACTCAACTCGAACCGTGATCATTCCAATGACAAAATCAAATCGAATACTTTCTCGTGCTGGGTACAACATCGCACCATTGTCCAAAGACAAAATTGACGCTTTGGCGAAAAAATTGACTCCGGAGCAATTTAAAGTGACCCAAAATTCTGGAACAGAGCCAGCCTTTTGCGGCAACTTGTTGGATAATAAAAAAGAAGGCGTGTATTGCTGCGTGGTCTGCGGACTGCCGCTTTTTTCAAGCGAAAATAAATTTCATTCAGGAACTGGCTGGCCCAGTTTTTTTGCGCCGTTTGACCCAGACCATGTTGGCTATAAAAAAGACAATGACATGGGAATGGAGCGCGTGGAAATTGATTGCGCGCGCTGCGGCTCGCATTTAGGGCATGTTTTTGAGGATGGTCCCAAGCCAACGGGGTTGCGATATTGTTTGAACTCGGCGGCGCTTGTGTTCCACGAAAAGGGAAGCGCGCTTGCGCCTGAAAGTTCCCCACTTCCATTGCAGACCGCGTATTTTGCGGGTGGATGTTTTTGGGGAGTAGAGCATTGGTTTCAGGAATGTCCAGGCGTGGCCGATGTTTCCAGTGGGTATATGAATGGAACCAGCGACAATCCAACCTATGAGGAGGTCTGCGCCCACAAAAGCGGACACGCCGAAGCGGTCCGTGTGAGATTTGATCCAACACAGGTGACTTACAAGCAGTTACTTGATGGATTTTTCCGCATCCATGACCCAACGCAACTTGATCGCCAAGGACCCAATGTGGGGGATCAATATCGATCGGCGGTGTTCACCACCGATGATCAACAACTTGTGCAAGCCAAGGCATGGACCGCGGCTTTGCAGGCGTCGCCGCAGTTTGCCGGCAAGAAAATTGTGACGGTGATTGAGCCCGCAAAAAAGTTTTTTCCCGCCGAGGGATATCACCAAGATTATGTTGAGCGAACTGGCCGAGCTTGTCACGGCAGCAATCCGTGGCCCGCCGTGTTTGGCGCGAAAAAAGAAATTTCGCCGGCAAAGGTCGCTCCATAATGTGGAATTGTGTGAAGGCGTTGGTTATTGTAACTTTGTCATTTTTATTTTGCGTCGAACCAGGGTTCAGCGCTCGGCAGAATCCTCCTCCAATTGGTGGCGGGGCAAGCATGCCAACCTTCGCCGTGGATCCGCCCATATCAACAGGTGTCACGCAACTCACCGCCAAGCAATACGCTGAAAAATTAATCACGCTGCCGCAAGCCGCCGAGTTGCGGCGTTGGCACGACGTGCTGACTCAAGAGCCACATGTTGCGGGAACTCCCGGAGATTTGCGGCAAATCGAGCGTTTGAAACAATCGTTCCAGTCGTTGGGCTTAGAGACACGCGTGGAAACTTTTCGCGCGTTGCTTGCCAAGCCGATTGGGGCGACTCTTGAAATTATTGATGCGGGCGAGGTCAATCAAAGCAAAAACACCAACACAAGTTCTGCCCGTAAAGGTATTTTGTCCCTTGCAGTTGGCGAAAAAAATTTACTTGAAGACCCTGCGACCGCTCATCCGGATTTGTCCTACGGATGGAATGCCTACAGTGGAAATGGCGACATTACCGCGGACGTGGTCTATGCAAATTACGCAACACAGGAAGACTTCGCCACGCTGCAATCGCTGGGCATTGATGTGACCGGCAAGATTGTTCTGGCTCGCTATGGGAAAAATTTTCGCGGTTACAAGGCGCGCTTTGCCCAAGAAGCCGGCGCCGCGGGTCTAATTATTTTCACCGATCCCGCTGATTCTGGATTCACCAAAGGCGCAACGTGGCCAAGTGGTGGCGGATGGGCCAATGATGGTTGCATTCAGCGTGGAACATTGAACACGCTGCCATATCCAGGCGATCCCGGTACTCCAGGTGTGTACGCGTCCGACAATGTCCTTCGCGAAGATCCAAACCAATTGGATCTTCCGCGCATTCCTGTTCAACCAGTGGGATATGCCGCGGCTGGCGCCATTTTGGCGCGCATGAAAGGGCCAAGCGTTCCAGATCCATCGTGGCAAGGTGGATTAAATTTGACATATCGATTGACTGGTGCGAGTGATTTTAAAGTTCATCTTGCCGTAGAGCAACAACGTTTTATTGGAGCATCGGCGAATGTGCTTGGAATGGTCAAGGGTTGGAGACGTCCCGAAGAGGTGATTATTGTTGGTTGCCATCATGATGCATGGGGGTATGGCGCCGCGGATCCATGCGCGGGAACAATTTGTTTGTTGGAGGCCGCGCGCTGCGTGACAGAATTAACCAAGCAAGGTATTTGGCCAGAGCGTTCTATTTTATTTGCAGCATGGGGCGCAGAAGAATTTGGAATTATTGGAAGCACTGAATGGGTGGAAGCTCATGACGGCGAAATGGCGGGTCGAATCGTGGCCTATGTCAACCTTGACATGGCGGCAATGGGGCCAAACTTATCCATGTCCCTCACACCGGAATTGACGGCAGTGGCAACCAATGCAGCCGCGCTTGTGCCCGCGGCGGGAAATTCCGCGGCAACCGCTTTGGATGTCATGAAGAAAAATAAAAATTCGGATTCACTGTTTGGAATACTTGGTGGCGGAAGTGATCATGTTGGATTTGTGTGTCGCATGGTGGTTCCCTCCATCGCAATTTCCGCCGGAGGTTCCCAAGGAACCAGTTATCACAGTAATTACGACACAACCGCTTGGTATCGCGCAACCGTTGGTGAGGATTATGAACCTGCGATCATGGTGACGCGGGCCACGCTTTCATTTGCGGCTTTGATGTCCAATCAAAGCATGTTGCCTTATCAGTTTGAGGAATTTGGGCGCATTGGCTTGCAGTCACTTGACGAACTTACGCAACGTGCCCAGACCGATCAGGATAAATTGGAGATTGAAACCCTGCGACCCTTGTTGATGTTGTTGCGGTCGCGTGCCCATTTGATTGACGCGGAGATTTTAAAAAATTCATTTATCGAACCGCGTTCGCAACAGCGGGTGTATTTGGGAATGAAAAAATTTATAAAAGCATTCCATGATCCAGTCGGACTTCCTGACCGGCCTTGGTATCGCAATCTTTGGGTCGCCACAGATCCATCAGATAGCTACTCGCCAAGTTTATTTCCAATGATTCGAGACGCCTTGCAAGGCAGCAATCACGCGCTTGCAAATGCAGTTTCGCGCACGGGTGCGGCCATTCAAAGGGCTTTAAGCGCCCTGGAATTGATGCAAACAGGTCTTCAGCCAACCGACGCGTCGACCTGGCAAGAAATTCATCGGGAATTGCCCAGAGTGCCGTAAACTGATGGCATGTCTGAGAGAGCAATGAATATGTTTTGGTCATGTCGATTGGTGGTCGTAGCCATGTTGGCCACGTCTGTTGCTGTGGCGCAGTCCGCAACGAGCCAGTCTTCGCCATCAAGCGCCGCGCCAACACAAACCGCAACCGTCACCATTGCTCCACCCATGATCGACTTTGGAGTGATCAAGCCAGGGTCTCGGCAAAAAGGAGAATTTAAAATTCAAAATCGTGGTCAGACAGCGATCACCATTGAATCGGCATTTCCAAGTTGCAAATGCACCACTCTTTCAGATATCGCAGGCAAGATTATTCAACCTGGCGGCGATCTTGAACTTCTGGCGTCGCTAGATGCTCCGAGGACGCCTGGTGAAAAAGACGCGAAGGTCTTTGTGAAAATCATGTCAGTGGAACAACCATTGATTGCAAAGATGCAGGGAGTTGTTCAGTTGCCTTTGTTGATTCAGCCCGTATTTATTGACGCGCTCAAGGGAAAGTCCAAGGGAGTTGTTGAGATCACAAATCCGTCTCAGACTCCGTTTCGCATTCTCTCTTGTGATGGAGTGGCGCCTCAATTTGTGGACTTTGATCCAATCAAAGACGCGCCGCGCGCCAGCTATCGGGTGCGATGGGATTTCTCCATGATCCCGGACGGCAAGTTGCAACAATGGTGGTGCGTACAAACGGACGTCGCGGATTGTCCCATTGTTCCATTTCGAATTCGCCATGAAAGTACTGGAATTCGCTTTGATCCCAAGATGGACGAGCGGCGTTGGTTTATTCCAGAGTCCATTGTGATTGCTGGAAAAATATCGCCCAATAAGCCTGTTGAATTGGAAGTGGAGATTGAAAGTTCAGTTTCAAAAGGCAAGACACAACCCACTGGATGGGACACAATCCGTAGCGTGCAATCATTGGATGCAAACACCAAGACGGAACTTATTTCCAGCAAGCGCGAAGGCGATCGCGTGCGCGTGCAATTTCGCTTGACTGTGTTGAAATCCAACAACGCATTTGTATACGCACCGATTGCCATTGTCACTGAAACTGGAACGGGACGGTGCTTTGTCGCGGCGGTGGTGGAGCCATGACCATTCCAAATATTCATCTTATGGGGGCGACAGGCGTGGTTGAGTTGCTTACCCGAGCCGCGGAAATTTTGCGTGGCGATCCCAAGCGGCGTGGTTGCTGCGTCCATCTTGGAAATACCGGTCGGCTTCTTGTGACTGGTGATTTGCATGACAATCCAATTCATTTCGCCAAGGTGCTTCAATTTGCCCAGTTGGAAAATCCAGCCAACCATCTCATTCTTCAAGAGCTCATTCATGGCGATCGTTTGACACAAGGCGCGGATATGAGTTGGCGAATGTTGGCCAAGGCGGCGAAATTGATTGAGCAATATCCAAATCAAGTTCATCTCATGTTGGCCAACCATGAACTTGCCCAAGCGTTTGATCAACCGGTCAGCAAGGGCGCCGGTGAAAACACGGCATTGTTTCGTGAAGGTTTGAATTGGAATTTTGGAGAAGATGCCTTATTGGTTGACGCCGCGATTCGTATTTTTGTCCGCGCTTTGCCTTTGGCGGTACAAACCCAAAATGGCATGCTGTGTTCGCATTCACTTCCAAGCGTGTTTGACATGAAAACCTTTGATATGCATATTTTGGAGCGAGATTTGCGCGAAGATGATTATCAAGTGCATGTTGGCGGCGCTTGGCAAATGACGTGGGGAAGAAATCACAAGCCTGAGCAGGTGGCGGAACTTGCGGCGCA
>CAIWNO010000348.1 GCA_903914045.1 uncultured bacterium
CGTCTTCACGCCAACCGGTGGCGGGGCTGAGCGATTATCCATTGCGCTTGTTGAGCAGCTTGCGCCACGCCATGACATTCATGTGTTCGCGCAAAAAATCGCGCACGATATTCCTGGCGTCACCTTTCACCAACTATCAACATCGCCCTTCAAGTTGCGCTGGACAAATCAATTGTGGTACGCCACCGTGGCGTGGCGGGCTACACGCCATGGCTTTGATGTGATTCACTCGCACGAAAATATTTGGTGCGGCAATGTTCAGACCGTGACCGTGTTGCCAAGCAAGTACAAATTATTTCATGGCGTCAGCGGCGCGCGCGTGCTTCTTCGATGGCTGAAAGTTCTGACGAGTCCTCGTCTCATCACGTATTTATGGCTTGAAAAGAAGCGATTTGCATGCGGAACGAAGAAGAAGCGCATTACGGCCACCTCTGACATTTTGTTGCAGCAAATGGCAAGCGTGTATCCCAACAGCGCGCATGTTTTTGAAATTGTCACGCCTGGCGTGACCATGCCAAGCGAAGTTGCAACGCCACAACGGCAACTTGCCGCGCGCAAGCAATTGGGTTTGCCGCAAGCGGGCCGTGGCATTTTGTTTGTTGGGAATGATTATGAAAAGAAGGGGTTGCATACTTTGCTGAAGGCGCTTGCCAAATTCCACGACACCACGTGGCTTGCTGTTGTAGGAAACCCTGCGCACATTCCAGAATTTCAACGCCACGCACAAGCGGCGGGCGTTGCGGATCGCGTTCACTTTTTAGGATCAATCAAAGACACGGGCCCCGCATATGTCGCAGTGGATTGCTTGGCGCACCCAACACTAGAGGACACATTTGCAATGGTGGTGGTGGAGTCCATGGCCAACGGAGTTCCCGTGGTTGTGAGCGGCCAGAAATATTGCGGTATTTCAGGCTTGCTCACGCATGAAACCAATGTGTTGCTGGTGGAAGATCCGCGCAACGCGGACGCGCTTCACGCCGCTTTGGCGCGCGTGTTGGAAGATGCTGAATTGCGGCAGAAATTGTGCGCAGCGGGAGTGCAATTTGCCGCGCAGTACCAGTGGTCCGCGATCGCTCTGCAGCAAGAAAAAATATATTTTGAAGTGGCTCAATCTTAAAAGTTGTTGCGCTAAATAACTACAAACATCCTAATGCGCTGTTTGAGAAACGCAACACCTCGAGTTGTTTAAGCGCTGGGCGCCTTCATCTCACGGACACGGACCAGAGTCGAGCAGCAACATTCCGATATCGCCGGAATCAACTGAATTATTTCCGTCAAGATCGGCGGGCTCTCCAGGCGATGCTGGACCAAATGCAAGCAGGATTATTCCAATATCGCCGCTTGTAATTTCGTGATCACCATCCAAGTCAGCCAGGCAAGGTGTACTAGCCGGATCCGTCCCCGCCAGAATTTCATCTTGATCAAGCGCGCCGTCGCCGTCACGATCGATGCCAAGTCTGCGAGCCATTCCCGCAGGAACAAGCGTGTAAGTGAGTTCGTTTCCAGCACTCGCACCCGCAAGCAACAGCGCCGGCGAAATGCTTTCGCCTGTTAAATCTGAAACAAATGTCCCGCCTTGAAACAGCCAGCCGCGCGCAATTCCAGCGCGATTTCCCTTGACAATGAGGCCTACTTGCGTTGACTGACTTGTTGCAATTGAAATCAATTGCGCAATACGAGTGGTGTCATCACTCACGCCGATTGCGAACGCTTGAGCGCCAACTCCCGCGTGTGTGTCGCTACCAAAGCTGAGCACAAACGCCTCCACATCACGCTTCTGTGTTGCGCCAGTGGCTCCTTGAGGAAATCCGAAACCAATATTCAACACATCTTGAATGGTGCCTTCTTCGCCAGAGTGGTCGAAACCAAATCCTCGATTTGCAACTTGCGATGACTTGCTCGCGCCAACTTTGCGATAGACATCGCGCAGTGGAACGTTCTTTTTGTTTTGATCATCGGTTGGACCAGGAATGTCAACTTTATTGTTGGTGCCCGCAGTGCCAGCGTGGCAATCTACGCACGTGAGTCCTGGAGGCGCGCCAAAAATCCGCGATGAGTTAAAAATAGTTTGACCAGTCGTTGGATTACCCGTGCCATTTGAAACCGTCACGGTTGATTTCATGGTGCCATCAATATTTCTATTTGGATTTGGACCAAATGTGAGCGACGCCAAGTAGTCGCTCATGTGCGACATTTCCGTATCGGTGATTTGCGAAGAGCGACCTTGCAAATTTGTATACGCCTCGTTGAATTCTGAAAGTTCAACTTTTTCGCCACGCCAATGGAACGGTTGGTTCCCAATAATGCCAACAAGCGTTTGGGAAGTCATTGGACCTTTCATTGGATTCCACGAAATACAGCCGCCAACTTGGCATTTTTGATCGAAGGTCTTCACGCTTCCTTGCGGATTTCCAATGTCCCATGCAATGCGATCGCTGCGACCATCAACATGGCACGAGGCGCAACTGGCTTGACCCAAACCTGATGTGAGATGCGTGTCATACAGAAATGGTCGACCAGCTTTCACGGTGGATGGCGTTGAATCATGAAACGCAACGCGCGCAATTTCCATGTTGGCGCCAGTGCTAACCACGGACACCGCGCCTTCAAATCGATCAAGCACATACAAGCGCGTGCCGTCTGGACTGGTGACAAGACCAGTTGGACCCTCGCCAACAGTAATGGTGGCGCTGCGCGCGCCGCTTGAAGCGTTCATTGCAATCACATTGTTGGAGCCAAGGCCAGCGACATACGCGGTGGTTCCCGCGCCGTTGAAAGCCACGCCGCGCGGATCGCCAATGGAGGCAGATTTATCAGCGGTGGTTGAAGAGGTGTAGGTGAGATGCGGATTGATGTCGAACGCCGCGCTACCCGCGGCGCCGCCAGGAAGAAGCGCTCCCATGCAACGAACAAACACGCCGTTGACATTTTGTTCAAAGCGCAATTCGTTGCGAGACTCCATGCCAACCGCAAGCACATTTCCATTTGGCGCGACAGCAATTCCGCTGACAATAGTCATGAGACCTTTGATGTACGTCACGGCCAAACTACTGGCGTTGACAACGGCGACATCGTTGTCGTGCACATCCCAAGTGACCAAACTTGTCCAGTCGCGGCCGTTGCCATCCAACCAGCGATTTGCAGCATTTTTACGCACAATTTGCGATACTTTCGGCGGCGTTGCCAAGCCAGATTTAATTGTTGGGCTAAATGCCGTACCAGAATTCGGCGGCGGATTTTGTCCGCCGTATGGACCGCTGGCTGAGTTCACGGAAGCCTCAGGCACCATGGTTGAGTGATTGCCGCTTTCAAAGATGGCCAAATATATTTTGCTTCCATCGGGGCTTACGGCCAACGCGCGCGGCGAACTTCCGGCAATGTTGACCGTGGTGATGGTGTTTGGAGTTGTCGCGTCAACCACGGCAAGCTTCTCCGGCATGGACAGTGACACGAATGCTTTTTGCGGCGAGCCGGCGAACACAACGTCGGCGGGTTCATCGCCAATAGTAATTGTCTTGGTCACGCGCATGGTGGCAATATCAATCACGCTGATTGAATCTGAGATTTGATTTACAACCCACGCTTGCGTGTTGCTGCGCGCGCGCACCGAAACCGGATCAAGACCAACCGCAATCGAACCGCGGCGCGTGAGCGAGCCGTTGGCCACATCAAAAATTTCTAGTTGCGCATCCGCCGTGTTCACCGCAAGCACAACAAGTCCGTTGGGCGTGATGTCAATCGGGTGCGACTGTGGCGATTCCCAATTCACAAACGCGGCGGTTTGCGCGGACACTGGCGCAACGGTGGTGGCTACTGCAAGGGCAAGAAAAATGCTCGTAAGCGTGATAATGGGGGACCGATTAGGCATGAATCAAATTGTGCTCCTTGATGGGGTAGGGACAACTTTTTTTATGAAAAAACTCGAAATTATGCCCATCTAACTTGGCTACCCTACGCCCATGAATATTCTTTCCATCGATATCGGCGGCACGCATGTCAAGATTCGTGTTCCAAATGATCCAGAGAAGCGCTCGTTTGATAGCGGTCCAACGCTGACGCCGCGCATGATGGTGGACGGCGTGAAAAAATTGTGCGCGGGCTGGAAGTTTGACGGAGTGTCCATGGGAATCCCCGCGCCCATTCAAAACAATCGCCCACTGCATGACCCCGCCAATCTTGGCAAGGGTTGGACGGACTTTGATTACGACACTGACTTTGGCGTGCCCGTGAAAATTCTCAATGACGCCGCCATGCAAGCGGTGGGCAGTTACAAAAGCGGAAAGATGTTGTTTCTTGGTTTGGGCACTGGCCTAGGTTCGTGCTTTATTGTTGGCAACCAGATTTTACCCATGGAGTTGGCGCATCTTCCATACAAGAATGGCAAGTCATTCGAGGACTACGTTGGTCTGCGCGGCTTGGAGCGGCTTGGCAAAAAGAAGTGGCGCAAGTCCGTGGCTGATGTGATTGAAATTCTCACCGCCGCATTGATTCCGGATGAGGTGATTCTTGGCGGCGGCAACGCGGCTAATTTGAAAGAGTTGCCCGTGGGTTGTCGTTTGGGTGACAACGCCAACGCATTTGAAGGTGGCTTCCGTTTGTGGGAAAAAGCCTGGGAAAATGCGGTGCCCTTGTATCACGACGCCACGCCTTCTGCGAAAAGTTGATTCACGCATACGCGTTCGTTCTGCCAGCCGCTTGTGCGCTTGCATTTATGATTTGTAACGTGCGAATTTATAAATTCAATTTCAAATTTCGCGCGTCAATCACAACTTCAATTATGCCAAACAAGTCCGCCCATTGGCGCACAATTTCTTCGGCTACTGGCAACGCAAATCACCGCGCCGATCGCCATCATGAACATGCTTAACAACATGGGCAGCGTGGCGGGACCAATCATGAAAACACCGGGATCTATTTCCCGTAATTGTTCCGTGGCAAGTCGAAGCACTCCGTAACCTAGAACAAACCAGCCGGTGATTACGCCGGGCTTGCGCGGCTTCAGCCACACAATGCAAAGCAGCGCGAACAACACCACGCCATCGCTGATGGCTTGAATAAAATTATTTGGGTAGTACGCGGTCAAGTACGGCGCTACTTTTGTGCGCACCGCAACATCGCCGCCGTAACATGCGGCGTACAACATTTCCAATGTGTTGCCGCGTTGAATCGCGCCCGCAACTGGAATGGGCGAAACTTGCATGCCTGTCGCAACGGTTTCGCTTGACATTGGCACCAGTGGCTTGAGCAATACCAAAGTTGTGTCGCTGATCACGCCGGGTCGCAATAATTCTTCCGGATACTTCACGCTCCACCACGGGCTGTCCACTTGCATTGCGACCGGCAATGGTTTTCCCCACAATTCGCCGTTAATCCAGTTGGCGTAGCGACCCAAGCCCAGGCCAATACAGCAAGCCCACGCCGCCATGTCGGCCACATGCGCGAACAACATTCCGTTGCGTTTGCACCACCACAATGTGGCAAGCACCACGCCAATGATTCCGCCGTGGCTGGACATTCCGCCTTTGTGAATGAACAGCAATCCCCAAAATGGAAACTCGCTGGTGAACGTGTACAGCATTGCGTGGTCGTAGAACACAACGTGGCCAACGCGTCCGCCAACAATCACGCCCATCACGGCCCACGTGAGAAAATCTCCCACTTGTGTTTTTGTCATGGGCGAGCGGTGCGTTGCGGCCATCCATCGCATAAGCAACCACCCCGCAAAAAATCCGCCGGCGTAGGCCAGTCCGTACCAGCGAATACCAAAGTTGCCGCCCATGCGCAGTGCGAACGGCGTGCTGGTGTGCAACAAACTTTCTGCGAGCAGGTGCATCATGCTGATCGAAATTTATTTCACCCACGCTGCGGGCACATTGCCATGCGTGGCAATAATGCGGCTGCGGATTCCGCCGCGGCCTTTCCAGTCAGTGATGATTTGCATCCAGCGCGGACTCATGGCGCTGGCCAAGTCGTCGCGAATGCGGTTGGTCACGGCCTCGTAGAAAATGCCGTCGTTGCGGAAACTTTGGTAATACATCTTCAAGCTTTTTAATTCCACACACACCGCGGCGGGTTCGTAGCGCAGCGTGACATTTCCAAAGTCGGGGTGGCCGGTCTTGGGGCACACGCTGGTGAACTCCTCGCTGATGTGCTCAATCACAAA
>CAIWNO010000349.1 GCA_903914045.1 uncultured bacterium
GATCAAGCAAATGTTGACCGCGCGCGGTTTGCGCTTGGGTCAACAACTTGATCGTGGCCACTATGACAAGGTGCGCGGCGAAGTGCTTGAGAAGATGAAGGGCACCGTGGCCGACGGCGTGTTGGGCATGACGGTTGGAACCCTGAATTTGGGCATTCGCAGCCGAAAAGCCTTGCAATTGCTGGGTATTCAAACCGTGGGCGATCTTGCCGCGCGAACTGAAGCCGAGTTGATGGGCGTGAAGAATTTTGGCGCCACAAGTTTGGTGGAAATTCATGAGCGTCTTGGTGAACACGGTCTTGCCTTGCGAACGCTTGAGTGAGTTCAAGCCGCGTGAGGCGGCGAAGGAGCCTCAATGGCGGTGAACTCTGGATGGCAACCACCCACGCACGCAGGCAAATTTTTTGCCACGCTTGCGGCGCTTGTGATTGTGTCTTGGGGATATATGACCATTCCAAGTGGTTGTGAATCATCAAGTCCAACCAGATCACGAACGGCGCTGCCAGGAAGTCCGCTGGAAAATAAATCGGATGGGTCATCCGTTACCGCCACAGGCGCGGCGGCCGTGACAACGGACAATGTTGAAAAGCCAAAGACGCCGCCTCCGCAAGAGCGGCCGTTCCCACCAACGACTCAGCCCAACATTCGCGTGCGCGTTGCGGCGTTGCGTGGTGAGCCAGTGCAACTGTCACATCCAACGGGTTGGCTTTGGCTCAAGGGGGAGAACGCGCAAGCGGGTCGAACCTTTCGCGCGCCCATCGCCGTGTATCCCGTGGATGATGGTTGGAGAATTGTGGAGGCCAACGGCACAACCCAAGCCAGCAACTTTCGATTGAAGGAATCCGGCGCGTTGCAAGTTGAGGCGCCCAAAAATTCACGTGGTGAAATTCAATTTGGTGGCAGCGCGTATTTGGGCACGGCCAAAATTGTGCGGCGCGCGGATATTGACGCAAACGCCTCGGATTTGGTGTTTATTGTGCCTCTTGAAGAATATTTGCCTGGCGTGTTGGCGAAAGAATTGTTCAAAGGTTGGCAACCCATCACCTATCAAGCGCAAGCCATTGCCGCGCGCAGTTATGCCGCGTGTGAAATGGAGTGGTGGAGAAATCGCCGCCACTATGACGTGGTCGCTGGCCAAGCCAGTCAAGCATGGGTTGGCGCCACAAGCGACGCAAAAAGTTTGGACGCCGTAGCCAGCACGCGCGGTCAATATCTTGTCTTTGATGGACGCGTGGTGCCCGCGTACTACTCCAGTTGTTGCGGCGGCTTGCCTTCATCGGCGGTCGATTCCATACGAGATGGAACATGGACGCAGATTGCTCCGTTATATGTGACGCAGAAGGGACGCCGCACGCAATGTTGCGAGAAGGCGCCGACCGCCAAGTGGCAGGCGTCATTTTCAATTGCAGAAACTGTGGATCGTATGAACCAGTGGTCCAAGCAAGCTGGTCGAAAAGAGTTGGGGCCAATGAATGGTATAAAAACATTCTTGGTGGGGGAGCGAAATTCCGTCGGGCGCTCAATGAGTTTTTTTATAACCGATCGAAGTGGCAAGCGCTTCATCTGGGACGCTGGTGACTTTCGCGTGGCCATGAATGCCGGCGCGGCGAGTTCGCGCGACTCATTAAAATCATCCGCGCTTGATCCACGTATTGACAGCGGCCGTCTCATGTTGGACGGCCGCGGCCATGGTCACGGCGCTGGAATGTGTCAATATGGAGCGGAATTCATGGCAAAATCTGGCACATCCGCCAGCGCCATTTTGCAGCGCTATTACCCCGGCGCCACCATTGTCACCATGCCAGAAGCGTCCAGCGACACCGTCTCAAGCGCGGCGTTGGTGGTTTCGCCCAAACCATAATCGCACCCCAAGGATCCAACCGTGTTCACAGGACTTGTTCAACATATGGTGGCGGTGAAAGAATTGCAGACGCGGCCGCATGGAAAAAGAGTGGTGTTACGCGCCGGCGAGTGGCCAGGCAACGCGACCATTGGTGAAAGTATTTGCGTGAATGGATGTTGCTTGACGGTGGTGGAAGCGGGTCAGGGCGATCTGGCATTTGATGTGGTTGCGCACACATTGCAGCACACCACCATTGGTGAATTACGCGCGGGCGACATGGTGAATGTGGAGCGCGCCATGCGCGCGGATTCGTTGGTGGGTGGCCATTTTGTGCAAGGCCACATCGACACCACCGCCACTATTCTTCAAGTGGACCGCGCCAATGGACAATGGCGCACGCGCATTGAGTCGCCTGCGTCGATTGATCATCTTTTACATGAGCGTGGCAGCGTGTCCGTGGACGGAGTGAGTTTGACCATTGCCGGCAAAGGAGACGCTTGGTTTGAAGTTGCGTTGATTCCCGAGACGCTGGCCAAGACCACGTTGTCGCTGCGTTTACAAGGCGCGCGCGTGAATGTGGAGGCCGATTCCATGGCCAAGGCCGTGGCCGCCGAGGTGGCGCGTCACATGCACAGGCTTGGAATTTCTTTGGATTCACCGCTGAAATCACAGTGATTTGACGGCGCGTGGCGCTTGCATGTTGAAACGTTGGCGCGGCTATGACACCTTGAACACGATCATGGTCAAGTCATCCGCGGGCTGGTTCGCGGTTGGGCTGTCAAGTAATTGTTGATCAAGACGGCGTTCCATGTGTTCGATCATGGCCGCGGGTTCATTCATTGAAAGCAACGCGTTGAACTCTTGCATGTAGCGTGGCGCAACTTTCTCTGGCGAACTACTGGTGCCTGGCGGATCTGGAAATGCGAATTCAAATCCATCCGAATACAGAATCACGCGGTCGCCAGCGTTGAGTTGAATTTCTTGCTCGGACCATTCCACGCCATCAAAGACCCCAATCAAACCGCCGGCGCTATGCAGCAATTCCATGGATGTATTCGCGCGCAGAATAATGGCGGCGGGATGGCCCGCGATGGACAAGCGCATGATGCGCGTGCGCAAATCAATGATGCCGTAGATGGCCGTGGCGAAGCGCGTGGTGTTGCCTTGACGCGCCAACAGTTCACGGTTGACGCAAGCCAAGGCCTCGCTGGGTTGGATAATTCGGTAGGTTTTCCCTGTGATTTCCTTGGTTGGCAGCCCGCGGGCAATCACCATGGTCAGCAACGCCGCGGGCACGCCATGGCCAACCGCGTCGGCAATGAACAATCCAACATGATGCTCATCCAAGCGGCGCACATCGTAAATGTCGCCACTGACATAGTTCATGGGGCGCCACAACGCGGCGACCGCGCCGCCGGAAAAAGTGGGCAATTTCTTTGGTAGAAACTCTCGCTGCACTTGTCCGGCCAAATGCAATTCGTCTTGCATGCGCGTGACTTCGCCCAACAGTTGATCCGTTTTTGTTTTGGCGCCGTGCGCCACTTGTCGCAGCGCGTCGATTTCAATTTGCCGCGACAACAAACCGCGCAATGTCGCGGCAATGATCTCTGGTTGCTCGCTCAAGGACAACGAGTTCCACGAGATGCGCTGCGAGGCGGTCGCGGATTGTGCGTCGGTTAAAATGAGAATGGGAATATTTCGCTTCTCCACCTCGTCAAGCAAATCGGTGAGGCCGGATGAGTTGTCATGGCGCGTGAAGCACATCACGACCGCGTGGGGTGGCGTGTTCAACAAGGCGCACGCGTCGCGTATGCCCACGGTCTCAAAAATGGCGCGGTGATTCAGCAACGCCGCCAGCGACAGGGTGAGCGCGCCGCTGGTTGCGCGCGCTGAATCCGCGGCCACAAAGAGAACGCGAACAGGGGGCTGCGCGGCGTGGATTTCCTCTTGCTCAAACATGACAGCGAGTTTAGCGGCGATTTTTTGTGGGTTTTTTCATGGCACATGCGCCGTTGAAGAACGAGTAAAATAATCCACGGCATGAAAAAACTTTCTCAGCGTCAAGTGGACACCCGCCTGGCCAAGCTTCCTCAGTGGAGCCAAAACGGCGACGCGATTCAACGCACCTTTCAATTTGAAAATTTCGTGGGCAGCATGCGATTTTTAAATGGCGTGGCCGAAGCCGCCGAACGCGTGCAACATCATCCGGATATTTTGGTTCGTTGGAACAAGGTCACGCTGACGCTTTCCACCCACGACGCTGGCGGAATCACCGAGAAGGATATGGCGTTCGCCACCAACGCCGATCAAATCTCGGGGCTGCCTTCGGTGTAATCGCCCAGCGATCGACGCACCAAGTTGGCGCGGCTCAAGCGGCCCATTTCTTCCTCCGCCGCGAATGGATCTAGTTGCGCCAAATGCGCCGGCTGCACTTGCAACAACAACTGCTCCACACGCTCAACGCTGAGGTTGTGCAGCAGTCCCGTGGCAATTCCAAATCGCAAAGTGGAAAGTAATTTTGTGGCCTCCTCGGCGCCAAGCAATCGAGCCACCTTCAACGTGGCGCGCGCGCGGTAGACCTTGTCTTCAATCAGCGGCCGATTTTTTTCCAGCAACATTTGGCGCGCTGTGCGCTCATAATCCACTAGTTTTGGGATCACTTCATCGCGGAAATGCTGCAGTAATTCCTCCTCGGACGCGCCCAAGGTGACTTGATTGCTGACTTGATAAAAGTTGCCAATGGCGTCGGTGCCTTCACCGTAATAGCCGCGCACCGCCAAATGCAAATCTTTGGCCGCGCGTTTCACGCGCTCAATTTCGCCCGAGTAACGCAGCGCCGGCAAGTGCAACATGGCTCCCAGGCGAATTCCACTTCCGACATTGGTTGGACATGCGGTCAAGTAACCCCAGCGCTGGTGAAATGCAAAATCCACCGTCTCCTCCAGCGCTTGATCAAATGAGCGCGCCAATGCGAAGGCCTCATTCAATCGGAAGCCGGGCAAAATACTTTGAATGCGCAGATGGTCTTCCTCATTCACCATGACGCCAAGTTCCTCATTGTGTCCAAGACCAAGCGCGCGCGGCAACGCGCTCTCCGCGAAATGTTTGGACACCAAATGGCGTTCAACCAACAATTGCCGCTCTTGCAATGAGGCTTGATTCATGTTCACCCACGCCAAGCCATCGGGGAACGCGCCACCAAGCGGCGCGCGCGTGACCATTTGCAAAACTTCTTGGCGTTGCGTATCGGAGGCGCGGCCGGTGAATGGAAATCCTGCAAGATTTCGTGCCACCCGAATGCGCACGCTGACCACCACATCGGAGTCGTTGTTTGGCAGTGTTTCGCCCTGTGGATTCATGTTCACGGCAGGGGCTCCGTTGGCGGTTTTTGAACCAAACCAAGCTGATGCAGTCGCCCTTGCAGCGACGCGGCGCGCTCATATTGCTCCGCCGCAACGGCGGCTTCAATTTCCTTGATCAACTGTCTGCGAATGGCCGCGCGATCCGCTTGCCCTTCGATTCGTTTTGGCGTGCGACCGCGATGACTCACGGCGCCAGATTGCGCGCGCTCAATAATCGCCGCCACGGAAGGCATGAAGGAGTCGTAACACCCGGCGCAACCAAAGCGTCCCGTTTGACGGAACTCCGCGAAGGTAAGACCGCACGCCTCGCAACGCTTGGCCGACGCCTTTTGGGCTTTGATGGATTTTCCAGCGGCCGCGAACTGTTGCAAAATTTGCGTCACCGGAACAGTGGGCAAAATATACCCCTTGGCCGTGGCATGTTCGGCGCACAAATGCATTTCAATCTTCTTCCCATTTTGAATGAGAACTTCGTGAACCACGGCCGGCTTGTCGCAATGATCGCACTTCATGTCAGCGCCATGATAGGCAAGAGTTTAAAAAATAACGCGCCGCGCCGCGCGTAATTGGCGAAGGGTTATTCATTCACGACCGCCTTCCGAATGGCGTCGAGTGATTTCAAAAGCGCGGGCACGCTGCTTAATGGCAACATGGTGCTTGCGTCGCTTAGAGCCTTGGATGGTTCAGGGTGGCACTCTAGAAAAATAGCGGAAACGCCCGCTGCAACAGCGGCTTTTGCCAACAGGGGCGCGCGCTCGGGGCGGCCACCAGTGCGCTCGCCTTCGCCACCTGGAAGTTGCGTGCTGTGCGTCGCGTCAAAACAAATTGGCACCTCCAAGTCCATCAAATCGCCAATGCCCATGAAGTCATTGACCAAGCGGTTGTATCCAAATGTGGTGCCACGCTCGGTCAACATAATTCGACGACATCCGCCTTCGCGAACTTTCGCCAACACGTGTCCCATTTCAGCGGGACTCATGAATTGTCCCTTCTTCACATTCACTGGCTTGCCCGTGTCAGCCGCGGCTAAAAGCAAATCGGTTTGTCGACACAGAAACGCCGGCACTTGCAACATGTCAACGGTCTTGGCAACCAAGTCGCATTGACTGGCGTCATGAATATCCGTGGTCACTGGAACACCCAGCCATTCGCGCAATGCAGCCAAGCGTTCAAGGCCGGACTTCATGCCAGGACCGCGCGGACTTTTCACGCTGGATCGATTGGCCTTGTCAAAGCTGGCCTTAAACACAAATCGCAAACCCAATGCGTGGCAGGTATCGCGCAGGGTTTCTCCAATCTGTTTGTTAATGGAATCGGACTCCAGAACGCACGGACCACCAATGACAAGCAGATGTTGGTGCGGATTGGCGAAAAACGATTCAAGAATGTCAGTTTGTTGTGCCATGGCCATTAATTTTACGGTTTTTTAAGAAATTCACCCGACAGAATAAAAACTGTAATACACCGTATGGAAAGTGCGGGCCCAGCGTATCGGGCGCGTTTGAGCAGGTGGTCAATGGAGGAGGCAAGAGCATGGAAGCATTTCCAAAAAATCCCGAAGATTTCGCCAATTTTGTGAAGAAGTTGTTTCTTCGGCAATGGGCGGATCATAAGTTTGAAATCGCTGGACCAATGGATTTGGTCATAGATGGTCGCCATCTAGGTTTGGAAAATTTGTGGCGCATGGCCAAGCAGGACCCGGCGCGCGCCGAGGATATTGTGGAAAGTTACATAGACAAATTAATGGAGGGTGATTCCATTGGCGGGTTGCCTATGCCATTTTCATTGGTGCGCAATCGCATCATGCCGCGCATTCAGCCTGAAAGTATTTTCACGCACCTTGACCGTGAGCAAGTGGCGCACATTCCATTTGTGAATGAAACCGTTGTTGTGTTTGTGATTGATATGCCGCATGTCACTGTCAGCGTGACCGTGGAGCAGATGGTGCGATGGGGCGTTCAATTGGATGATTTAGAAACATTGGCGCGTGAAAATTTGGCGCGCTACGCGCCGGAGTTGAAGGTGCGCATTGTTGAAGCCGAAGATGGTGGCAAGGCGGCGATTGTGGCTTTGCAAGATGGCTATGACGCGGCGCGTTTGTTGCTTGATTCGCTGCATGTGAAACTGGCTCCACAACTTGGCGGCGATTTCTTTGTGGCCACGCCCGCGCGCGACATGTTTGTGGCCATGACATGCAATCCGCCCAATTTTGTGCAGCGCATTTCGCAGCGTATTGGCCGCGATTATCAACGACTTCCATATCCAATCACCAGTTCGCTTTTTCTGGTGACGCGCGATGGCGTGGCTGGAACCGCGGAGGAAGCCGCCTAACTATTTCCACGCCGCTAGCATTGTGGCGTGGTTCTACTGATTGATAATTACGATTCCTTCACCTGGAATTTGGCGCACCGTATGCAAGAGGTGCGGCCACTGTTGCGCGTGGAGGTGGTGCGCAATGACGCCATTGATTGCGTTCAAGCCGCCGCCATGAGTCCAACCCATCTTGTGATTTCGCCTGGGCCATGCACTCCCAAAGAAGCTGGCGTGAGCGCGGAGTTGATTCAATATTTTCGCGGGCGCATTCCAATTCTTGGCGTGTGCCTTGGGCATCAAACCATTGGCGATTGCCATGGCATGACGGTGCGCCGCGCCGACAAACCCATGCATGGAAAGACCAGCCTGATTCATCACGATGGGCGCGGAGTTTTTCTGGGATTGCCCCAGCCATTTCAGGCCACGCGCTATCACTCTTTGGTGATTGATCCGGCGACGCTGTCCCACGAGTTTGAGATCAGCGCCAAAACCGATGATGGAATCATCATGGGCATTCGCTTGAAAACCAAGGAAAACCAAGCTCCGCTTGAAGGAGTGCAATTTCATCCAGAAAGTTTTTTAACCCCCGATGGACCCAAGTTGTTGTCGAATTTTTTAGCCATGTCAACGGCGGGGCGCTAAACTATTTCCATGCAAAGCACAGCAAGCGACATCACCCGCGCCGTTCTTCAACACATGGACGGTGACAAAATCATCCTGGCCATTCCGGCCACTGATTATCAAATGCACTTGGTGTGCAATGGAAACACCACCACGCATATTGGCAAGCGAATTCAGGGTGTGATTCACGTGAAGGCGTTGCGCATGCACAAGGCAAGCGCTGGTGGCTCATTCATTGAACCAATTTATGGACATCCGCGGGTTGTGCAGGGGCGCGTTGTGGCCATTGATCTTGCGCAGAATCGCCTGCTCTGTGAAGTGGTTGTTCCAATGTGGGTGGAGCCATTTGATGGGCAAAGCGCGGCTGATTTCAACGCGGGCGATATGGTGAACTTCTACGCGCAATCGGGCGCGACATTCACGCCACTGGCGTAAGCGCGTGCTGTGCCGCGCGCGTCTCATCACAAAACATCATCAGTCTGCCCCAATCACTTTGCCGTGAATTAATTCATTATTTGGCGGAGCGAATGGAATGGAATGTTCCGCGCTTACGGCGCCATGAGAACGCGTTTGCTGGTGCCATCATTTGAATAACTGGCCACTTCACCATTGGGATCAGCCACAGCGCGCACAGTTTGCTGGCCGCTGTTATTGCGCAAACTGAATAAGCCGCCTTCCGCGTCGGAGGCCGCTCCCGCAACAACAACGGCTTTGCCCTTCATATTGAAGAGATTGAGAAGTCCACCAGTGGTGCCACCGCCAAGAGCGGCCACGCGGGTGGCGCCAGCATAAATTTGAACCGTTCCACTTTCTTCCTTGCCTTGATCCATCAATGCGGCGATTTGTCCTGTGGATGTGCGCACCGTTGTGCGCCCGCCAAGATTTTCTTGAACCTCAAAAGAGATCGCCGCCTTTCCGTCGTGGTTTCGAATCTCCGCAAAGCCACCTCGCGAGGCTGTGTTACCGAAGATGCAACCGCCAGCACCATTGGTTTCATGCACCACAAGTTCGCCACCACCATCATTGATAGCGCATTCAACAGCGGTGGTTCCGTTTGTTTCCGCAAGCCGAAATTCTCCGCCGTTCATGTTCACGCCGCATTCAACAGCGGTGGTTCCATTTGTCCCCGCAATGCGAAACATGCCGGCGCTCTTGGCGTCGCAACCCACATACGCAATTTCTTTTTCAGAATCACCAACCACGCTGAAGGCGGCGCCCTTGTCGCTTGCGCCAAATCGAAGCGCTTGCTTGCCGTTGGCGCGGTTGACCATTCCCTCTGTTCTTGCGGCATTCACGCTGAATTGCATGGCTGTGTCTTCGCTGCCGCTGCGCGTTAACACAAAGTCAGATCCATCTTTGGTGGCTTCTAGAAACGCCGCTATTTTTCCGTCGCCGCGCGTCACTTCAACGCGTCCACCAGTGCTGTTGGCAAAAATTCCAGCCACGGGTTTGCCTGCGGAATTCCACAACGCCAAGTCGCCACCAGATTCACTGGAGGAAAGCCGCGCGATATTGGCGCCGCCTTTGGCCCACACATCAAGTTGACCTCCAGTTGGCGTGCTTGAGAGCAGGCAGGAAATTTTTCCTTGCGCGTCCAAAATTTCAATGCGGCTGGCTTGAATGACTTCAGGCTGGGGCGCGCGCGTGAAACCAACAAGGGCGGCGCTGCCAAGAACCAAGGCGCACGCCAAGCCAATGCGGCGCTCGCGGCGGCCTTGACAGGTGATCAGTTGAAGTTGTTGTTCGAGTTGTTCAAGACGGGTTTCGATTGGTGTCATGGAAATCTCCTAAAGGTTGCCGTTAGCATACGGCGGACATGGTTCGCGGTGTGCGAAATCATGATTCAATGACTCACGGAGCAAGGATGTGGCGCAATGAAAAAAACAAAATCAAGAAAAAATCTCAAAGCCTCATCGCCGCGTGCAGTTGGAATTGGTCTTGTGGGAGCGGGATTCATGGGGCGCATTCACGCCAATGCGTGGCGCCAAGCCCCGCTTTTTTTTAATCTTGCGTGTCGACCAACATTGACCGTGGTGGCCAGCGGACATGCGCGTGAATCAAGTGATTTTGCGGCAAAATGGGGGGTTACAAAGGCCGCTTCCAGTTGGGATCGCTTGATCAAGGACCCCACAGTTACATTGGTGGATGTGTGTGTTCCAAATAATATGCACGCCGAAGTGTCCCTGGCCGCGTTGAAGGCGGGTAAGCATGTGGCGTGTGAAAAGCCGCTGGGCACCACAATCACAGAGGCGCGCGACATGGCTTTAGCCGCGCTTGAAGCCAAGAATGGGGCGCGCACTTTTGTGTGGTTCAACTATCGACGCTGTCCCGCGGTGTCGCTGATGCGCGAGTTGATTCAACAAGGTCGTCTCGGACGCATCCGCCATATTCGCGCGCACTATTTGCAAGATTGGGGACGCGCCAGCACGCCGCACTCGTGGAGGTTTGATTCAAAACTTGCGGGCAGCGGCGCGCATGGAGACTTGAACGCGCACAGTATTGACATGGCCAGATTTGTGACGGGCGATGAAATTGTGCAAGTATGCGGCGCCATGGAGGCGCAATTTATTCATGAGCGCGCGGCGGTGACGGCCAGTTCAAAAAATTTGGGATTGGGCTCGCAAAAAAGTAA
>CAIWNO010000350.1 GCA_903914045.1 uncultured bacterium
CATTTCAAGAATTTTCGTTGCATAGACGGGTATTTGCGCCACAATGAAATAACGCATGAACTTCTCATTGATCACTCTTTTTTAAAGACCCAACTATGAACACAATTCAAAATAAATTTCAGCGATTCACACACACTTTGCAATTGACTGCCCTGATTGTCTGTGCGCTGTGTTTACCCACCAGTCTCGCAGGGGCATCTGATTTCACATCACCCATTCAACCCTCGGCGAACTCCGGATTGAACATGGGCCAAGGCGTACTCGCCAAGAAAAATATTGAAGGCGTTCTAGAAGTTGCACTCGATCCAGCATTGCTTGAGCAACTTCCAAAGCGTGGGCAATTCAACATGCTTGGATTTCCAGTCGGGCAAGGACAAGTCATCGATCTTGAACTTGAGCAAATGGAAGTCAAACTGGCGGATGCGCAAGCCGTGTGTTCATATCCCGGCCTGAATAATCAACCCATTGCTCAATCAACATTCGGTCTTGGTGATGCCGTGCAATTTTCTGGAAGCATACTTGGCGACGAGGGCTCGAAAGCATTCATTAGTTTTTCAAGCACCGCCAACATTGGAATTTTCATCGCCTCCAACGGCATGACCTACATCATGAGCGACGGCGAAGTCAACAACCGCGGACCCATTGTTGTCACAAGCATGTCGGAACTTCCTCAGGGCATCATTGATTGGAAACCATTCAGTTGCAGCGCAAATACAAGTGAAATTTCGCCCGATGGAGATTTTGGTGAGACCCCAGACGCCGCCTATGCCGAAGCCGTGGCGGGTTGCAAAGTGGCCACGATTTATGTTGAAACCGACTACCAACTCTATTTGAAGCTTGGTCAAAGCCAGACTGCGCTGACCAACTACATCCTGCAAATGGTCGGCGCGGCCAACATTATTTATTACAAAGATCTTCAAATTGATTTGCGCTTGGCTGGTTGGTTTATCTACACCACCGATGCGTCCGACGGATTTGGCGCGTACACGGATTCAAGCAGCGCCCTAAGCGCTTTGCAAAGCAAGTGGCAAGCCGCTCCTTACAACACCTACTCGCGAACTTTGGTTTCCTACTTGACTTCGCAAGGCGTTGGAGGTGGCGTGGCGTGGATGAGCCAACTCTGCTCCAAGACGTACGGATTTTCTATGTGCGGAAATTTGGATGGCTCATTTCCATATCCGCTCAGTATTCGAAGCTCACAAAATTGGGACATCATGGTGTTCTGCCACGAGGTTGGCCACAACTTCAGCGCGCCACACACGCACGATCTTGGTTTGGATAATTGCTACACGTCTTCAGGCGTTGGCAGTTGCGTCGCCCCCGACAACAACTATCCACCAATCGGCGGCACCATCATGAGCTATTGCCATCAATGCCCGGGCGGAACGAGCAACATCAATATGATTTTTCATTACGGCAATGTCACAGGAATGAAGTCATATATCGCTGGAAAAACATGCCTTGGAAGTTGCGGTTCCATGACAATCACGGCCACGCAAAATCAGACCGATCAAGTGAGCCTTGCTTGGACAACGGACCCAAACGCGATCAGCTACACGGTGTTCCGCCGCTTGCCCGACACCACTTCACCAAAAGATCTCGCGATTCCGGTGGCCATACTCACCGTGACAAGCGCCTCCGCAATTGACGCATCAATGGTGTGCGACAAAAACTACGAGTACTACGTTCGTGCCAACTACACCACTGCTTCAACCGGTTCCGCCACCGGCCAGATGAGCAATATCCAAATTGGCAAAGCGCTGTGCTCCAACGATATTGACAATCTACTTGCGTGGGGAATTAATTTAAACAATGAGCGAACTGTTCCCGTTGGAATTGTCGCCAAATCAATCGCCGCGGGTTACAACCATTCGGTCGCTCTGAAGAAAAATGGTTCTATCATTTGTTGGGGGTTGAACCTCAACGGGCAATCCACCACTCCAACAAGTATTGTGGGCGCGTTGCAAGTGGCCGCGGGCTTTCGCCATAGCGTTGCCATAAAATCTGACAACACTGTCGCGTGTTGGGGAGCGGGAACCACTGTTGGTAGTTCACCCAACTACGGTCAATCCATTGTTCCAACGAGTTTGACAAACGTGACTCAAGTTGCCGCCGGCGCATTCCACACTGTCGCGCGCAAATCCGACGGAACCATGGTGTGTTGGGGCAGTAATTTGCAGGGTCAATGCACAATACCTGCGGGCGTGAGCGGTTCTGTTCTGCAAGGCGCCGCTGGATATTTCCACACGCTCGCACTTTTAAACGATGGCACAGTGCGCGCATGGGGCTACAACTTCAATGGACAAACTTCAGTGCCAACAGATTTGGCGAATGTCGTAAAGATCGCTTCTGGCGCTTACCACAGTCTGGCTTTGAAGAACAACGGCACAGTCGTGTGCTGGGGCGCTGGTCTCACCAATACTGGCGCGACAAATAATTGGGGCCAGTCCATGGTTCCAAGTGATGTGAAGGATGTTGTTGAAATTTCCGGTGGTGGTAAACACACGGTCGTGCGTTTAGGCAACGGCAGCATTCGATCTTGGGGTTACAACACATCCGGTCAATGCAATTCACCAGCCGACTATCGCGCGGCTTCCGTTTCCGCAGGATTTGAATTCACCGTGGGCATGTTTGATCAGAGCGACGCCGACAACGATGGCGTCATTGGATATTTAGACAATTGTCCAACCACGGCCAACGCGAATCAAATTGATTGCGACGCGGACGGTTACGGAGATATTTGCGCCATCGCTGCAAATGTTGTCGCTGACTTGGACGGCAATGGCGTTCCGGATCCATGTCAATATGCGTACGGCGATCTTGATCTTGATGGAGACGTGAGCTCAAGTGATGTGAGTCTTGTATTGCTTTCAATGGGCGAGGTTGGCGACTTGATTGAGGACATCAACAGAGACAACGTGGTGGACTCATCCGATGTCAGTCTGGTGTTGCTGAACTTTGGACCAGTGCCCTAATTCTTGACAACAATCTTGTATTTATCCGCCCGTCATTGCATCACTCCACAGTGACGCTTTTAGCAAGATTTCGCGGCTTATCAACGTCTTTTCCGCGCAATACCGCGGCGTGATACGCCAGCAATTGCAACGGAATCACGGTGACCAAGGGCTGCAACAATTCAGGAACGTCTGGAACG
>CAIWNO010000351.1 GCA_903914045.1 uncultured bacterium
GCGCGTGATGGAAAAATAGAAGCGGGGGTGTTCATATTTTTTAAATGGGTTCATTCTTGTGTGTGCGCGCCGTACTTTAGCAAGCGTAATAGCGACGTCCCTCATCGTCCGCCGGCGCATGTGAAACGCATGAATAGAAACCGCGCTCTTCACTAAACTGCCCACGTGTCCGCGCCAACAAATTCAACGCCCGCCAACTCCGCCCAACCCACGCTATTCACCATTGGCCACTCCAACCACACGCTAGACAAATTCATTGGCCTACTAAAGCAACACAACATCACCGCCATCGCAGACGTGCGCAGCATTCCATTCAGCCGTTTCAATCCGCACTTCAATCGCGAGGCGCTTGAAGCCAGCCTGCGTCGCGAAAATATTTCATACGTGCACATGGGCCAGCAACTTGGCGCGCGCCGCGACGAGCCCGAGTGTTTTGTGGGCAAGCAAGCCAACTATGAACTTGTGGCGCAACTGCCAAGTTTCCGCGCGGGCATTGTGCGCCTGCTTGCCGGTTCGCAACAACAACGCATCGCGCTTATGTGCGCGGAAAAAGACCCCATTACGTGCCACCGAACCGTGTTGATTACGCGCGCGTTTCGCCACGGCGCCATCACCGTCTCGCACATTCTTGACAGCGGCCAACTTGAAAGCGCCACCGCCGCCGAGGATCGCATGATGGACGCCACCAAAACTCCACGCGCCGATTTATTTCAGAGCAAGGAAGACCTGATCAACGCCGCCTACACAAAACTTGGCCAGCAACTTGCCTGGGTAAGCGAAAGCGAAGACGCCGCAGAGATAACCACCGATTAGCCTTGGCATCAGCTTCGCAACACGGCTGCAGACACAACCCCCGATTCGCCTTTGCATCTGCGTTCGCACCGCCGCACCACCGCACAAAAACCGCCCAAAAATAAAACGAGCGGATCTAAAAGATCCGCCCGTTTTTAAAGGCAATCAAATCTCAAATCACACAGTACTTAGTTGATCTCCAAAAGTTCCAAACCAATATCTGCGCTATCAACATCGCCCGATCCATCCAAATCAGTTGGGCAACCAGGGCAGGCACCAAAGTCAAGCAACTGCAGACCAACGTCCGCCGCATCAACCACGTGGTCATCATTAAAGTCGCCATACACCGTGTTGTTGCACACAACGCTGGTGAACGAAACGCTATCAATACCGGCCTCAACCACATTGTCGACGCCGTTGTCTTGCGCCACAAACTTCACGCGCATTTGGTTGGTCGCGCCAACATAATTCAGAACACTGACTTTCTTCAGGCTCCAAATGTTTGTGCCCGTGGCCGTGGTGTATGAAGCCGCCAACACCCATGTGCTGCCGCCGTCATTGCTCACAAAAACTTGTAACGGATCATCTGTTGGAGTTCCACCGTTGTAACTTAAGAAGATTGCGTACGACAAATCAAGTGCGTCCGCGCCAGTCGCGTCAACGTTTGGACTTAGCAGCGAAGTCTTGCCGCCGTCAACATCCACGCAGCCTCCAGAGCCCGTCACCCACGCCTTGGTTCCACTATATGAAACTGTGTTGGCGCCGCAACCACTTAACACAGCGCTGCGCACCCACGTGCCCGCAGTAGCAGTGTCGCCACTTGCGCCAACCGTAAAGGCGGAACTTGCACCGTCAAAATCATCCGACAACACAACCGTGCTAGAAATTGCCGCAGTAGCCAAGTTCGGAGTACTGGCTCCACCAGTTGGCAACGTCACGGAAATTGAAGTGGTTGAAGTGGCTTGCACATAGAACTGCAATGTGCTGTTGCAACTTGCCGCTGGGAAAGTGGCCACATAGTTGTAGCCGCCCGTCGAAGTCAACAGCGCCGAACTCCAAGTGGAAGCCGCGCTGTCCTTATAGAACAACTTTTGGCTGCCAGCCGCAACAGTTGCGGTGATTGGAGTAATGGTCACATTCATGGTTGTTCCACCAGCTGGCAGAATTAATGTCGGCACGCCGTTTGGAGTGGTGATTGAGAACAGCGGATTCTGCGTTGTGACAAACGCGTTGATGTCCATGCAACCCCAACCCGTCACAAAGTCCCACTTGGCTGTGCAAGAAGAAGCCGAACCGTTGGGCAGAGTTCCGTTGCTACCAGAGATGACGTCGAACCACACATCGGTTCGACCATTCTGTGAATAGAGCAAGTTCTGAATGCGGCCAAAGCGTCGCTTGCCCGCGCTGTCGGCGGGTAAGCCACCAAGCGCGATCAATTTCTGCTGCGCAACACCAAGCATGCCCGCGAATACTGGACACGCAAAACTTGTTCCGGTATATCCCGACGTTAAAGCGCCATTTAAATAATAGTAATACGCGCCAGAAGTTCCGTTGGCACCGAAGGCAAGGTCAGGTACCAAGCGATAGTTCAATGTTGTCGGCACGCCCGTTCCAACTTGCCACGATGGAAGTTTGTTAAATGTCGCTGCCTTCACGCTCCAGCCACCGCCGCTACCGCTCCAACCCACTTCGCTTGTGCGCAGACCTGTGGTCGCGTTCACCACAGGAGTGGTTCCACCAACCATCAAAACTTCGGGATCAAAATTTGGATAGTCGTATGCGCCCAATGTTGTTCCACTGTCGCCAGAAGCACACATATAGGTAATGCCCTGCGCGGTCATGGACAAATGCAAATTGTGTGGTGTGGTCCATGATGAACTTGATGACAAAGACCAACCGTAGCTTTCGCTAATCACGTCGCACAAGTTGTCGTTCACTTCACGCGTCAGCACGCCCACCAAGTCGCTTGCGCCGCCGTCATAAATATAAAACTCGCATAATGGAGCCATTCCAAGCACCATTTGAATATCAAGATCGGCTTCTCCACCAACCGTGCCCGTGCCAGCGCCGCCACTGATTTTCACTTCATGCACGTTGCTGCCAACGCCACCAGCTGGTGTTGGAAGAGCGTACTTGGTGTAGTACAACGGAACATTGGTCAAGCGGTAACCGTCCCAACTTGAAATACCAATTGTGCGACCTTGACCCTGCGTACCCGCCGCATACAGCGGTGCCTCGTTATACAAAGCGCGCGTTTGCGTTGGAGTTAAAATCCGCTTCTCTGGCTTGGTGTAGGTTTCAAGACCAGACACACTAATAATGTCATCGGCAATGTTGGCTGGAACAATCAGATCAGTTGAAGGCGCAATAAATTGCGCGTTGCCACCATCAGGTTCACCCTTTGAAATCAGCGGATCAATGACATACTGATCAATGGTTGTTCCAAACGCTGTTTCAATTTGTGCAAGCGTTCCTTCACATGACACGGTCAAGCGATTCTTGGCCACCAAGGTCACGGTCAAACCTTGCGATTGCAAATAATCGGAAATGGCTTGCACACGATCTTGGGAAATACCAAAGCGCTCACCAACTTGCTCTGGCGTAATAAAGTGTCGGTAGTTGGGACTGTTGGGGTCGCTCACGCTTTCCGCATATTTCTCCATGGCGGCAGAGTCCGCAAATGGCATACCTACAGTCACATACATTTGCTGAAATTGGTCAGCATGTCCAACCTGAATCGATCGATCCAAAATTGGAAGCGGGGTGACCGCGGTAATTGGGGCAGTGGCTTGACCAGCGAAAGACGGGCTGGCGAAGGCAACTAATAGAACGGACGCTACGGACGCAGCAATTCGGGTTTGAAATTTCACAGAGGTCTTCCTGTTTAAGGTGGTATAGGACAAATCAGTCAAAGCAACCTACTCCCATTCATGCATAAACCAAACAAAAAACTAATAAATTCACAAAATACACGACAAATGTCGGGCGAATGCGGCGGCACCTTTAGCGGGTGGATATAAACGGACCTTGGCGTAATTCAGATTTTCTATCAGGAATTATTCATTGACTATTTGCTGTATTTACAGGGATTTCTGTTGAATCACCACGGAATCCAATTACAGTTCACCCATGCAAAGACTCCTTAGTGCAGGTGTTGTTCTATTCATGGCCACCACCGCCCTGGCGCAGGTGCACAACAAGGTTCTTTTTGACGCCACCAAAGCGCAAATGGCCGCCAACGCCGACTGGGTGATTGATGCAAGCACATACAACATTGGCACGGGCACCGGCGGCGCCATGACTGTTGGCGCGGGCAATGAGGCCAACCCTTCGCGCTATCCATCGCCTGCGCAAAGTGGAATTACATCCACCACCGCGGAAACATATTGGAAGGGCGCGTCTTCCTCGTGGGCCGTTGCGCTTGTGAAGCAAGGCTTCACCGTGGAAACACTTCCAGTTGGCGCGCGACTTACTTTTGGCGACGCCACCAACGCGCAAGATCTTTCCACCTACGGAATTTTTATAACCATCGAGCCCAACATTAAATACACCACGGCCGAGAAGACCGCCATTGTGAAGTTTGTCGCGGCGGGCGGCGGTTTCTTCATGGTGGCCGATCACACCAGTTCCGATCGCAACAGCGACGGATTTGATTCGCTGGAAGTGCTCAACGATGTGGTGAACAGCAACGGCATTGCCAGCAATGTTTTTGGAATCACATTTAACACGCAGAATTATTCCGTGACCAGCAGCACTGTTTCCACACTCGCCACGGATCCACTTATTCACGGCGCGGCCGGCGCTGTTGCGCAAATGAAATACAGCGCGGGCACCACCATGACGGTGAACAATACCGCTGCCAAGGGTTCAATCTTTCGAACAAGTTCGCGTAGCAACAGCGATGTCATGGCGGCGTACTCCACCTATGGCGCGGGCAAAATTGCCGCGTGTGGCGACTCGTCACCATTTGATGATGGCACCGGCGACACCGGCGACACGCTGTATTACGGTTGGACCGATGTCAGTGGCGATCACGCGCAACTTGCAATCAACGCGTGCCTGTGGATGAATCCGCCTGTGCCGCCGCCACAATGTCCGTCTGATTTAAGCGGAGACAATGTTGTGGGCGGCGATGACATGGGCTTGTTGCTTCTAGACTTTGGCGCGTGCACCGGTTGCCCCGCAGATTTAAACGGCGACAACTCTGTTGGTGGCGACGACATGGGCCTAATGCTGTTGGATTGGGGCGCGTGTTAAGCGGCGTTTGATTTTGCGCCACGCGTTGCAGTAAATACATTGACGGATGTTTGGGGGCGTGATTTTGCCCCACGCGTCGCAGTAAATACATTCATGCCTCATCGGCAACGCCCGCGCCTATATACATTTACGCATTTTCGTCTTGCGCCCCATCGGCAATGTCACTTGGTAATTCGCGCTTCACTTTGGCGCCAAGCTCGCGGATTTCCACAACGCGCTTCACCAAATTTCCCTTGCCGCTAGACAAGCGCTTCATGGCCATGTCAAA
>CAIWNO010000352.1 GCA_903914045.1 uncultured bacterium
TACGGAATGAAAACCATTCTTGTGGTGTTCATGACGCAGTATTTGTTGTCGGCGCAAGGGCAGCCCAACTTCATGACCGACACGCAGGCGCGCGAATGGATGCATCTCTTTGTGGCTAGCGCGTATTTCTTTCCAGTCATTGGCGCCATTATTGCCGACGCGTTCCTTGGCAAGTACGTCACCATTCTCGCGCTATCTATTGTGTATTGCGCTGGTCATTTGTGCTTGGCGCTGATTGACATGCCTTCGGCAGCGCTTGCCGCAACACTTGATCCTAAAGGATGGATGGTCGCTGGACTTGTGCTTATCGCCATTGGCTCTGGCGGTATCAAGCCGTGCGTCAGCGCGCATGTGGGCGATCAATTTGGTCACGCCAATAAACATCTCATCGAAAAAATCTTCGGCTGGTTTTATTTCGCCATCAACTTTGGTTCTTTCTTCTCCACGCTGCTCACGCCGTGGCTGCTTAAAAATTGCGGAGCAGGCTGGGCCTTTGGCGTGCCTGGAATTTTAATGGCGTTGGCCACCGTGGTGTTCTGGATGGGCCGCAACAAATTCACGCACATTCAGCCGCGCGGCTTGCGATATTTCGGCGAGACCTTTGGCATGTCGGGATTGAAATCCATCTTCAAGTTGGTTCCACTGTATTTATTCGTGGCCATGTTCTGGTCGCTGTATGACCAAGGCGGCTCCGCGTGGGTGGAGCAAGCGCAGCAAATGAACTTGCACTTTATGGGGGTGGTTTGGCTTGAAAGCCAAGTGCAAGCCATCAACCCGTTGCTGATTCTTATTTACATTCCACTGTTCGCGTATGTGATTTATCCACTGGCGTCCAAGGTGATCAACCTCACGCCGCTGCGAAAAATTTTAATTGGATTCGCGCTCACTGTTGTTTCATTCGCCATCGCCGCATATGCGCAGGGCTTGATTGAAAAAGAAGAGGCGCATTTTGACGAGACCATTCTCCCCATGGTGTTGCGCGGTGACGTGGATGTTGTCGCCACATGCAAAGCCATGCGGCTTGAAGAGCAGAACTCGTGCGCGGAGGAATTGAAAACTGTCTGCGAGCAACCACAAGACAAGTCCAGTGGTAAGCCGCCATATACCGCCATGGCCAAACCCATCATCAAGGCTGGCGTCGCTGTTATGAAAGACGGGTCAACACAACGCGCTAATTGGCCAACGGTGGGTTGGCAACTTCTTGCGTACGTGGTCATCACCGCCGCGGAGGTGTTGGTGTCCATCACATGTCTTGAGTTCAGCTACACGCAGGCGCCACCACAAATGAAGTCGCTCATTATGAGTTTCTATTTGTTGTCGGTGTCGCTTGGAAATTTATTCACCGCCGCGGTGAATCGATTCACCATGGATGCCAATGGCAATTCAACGCTGGTTGGAGCCAATTACTACTGGTTTTTCACGAAATTGATGATTGGCGCCACGGTGCTGTTTGTCTTTGTCGTGGTGCTTTATAAGCCGCGTGAATATTTGCAGGACGATCCCAACGCGGCGTCCGCGCAGTGAGTGGCGCGAGATTTTTGTGAGCATCGATCCGCACCACGCCAATACCGCGCAACGTTTGATCTGGCTTCGGCGCCCGCCACGAATTATTGTGGGCAGCGAGCCCTTTGTTGCGGCGTGTGAAACGAATCTCATTGATGACACGTGGAGCGAA